>NZ_JAUBSX010000040.1:0-63539 GCF_036704885.1 Microcoleus sp. F4-D5
ACTCACCCTTGTCTCGGGTGATTCACTTTTACCCCCTCAATCCGACTATGTGCCAGTTTGGGGTGCGGAATGTGGGCTTAAATTATAATCGAATTTTAACCACAAAAAACATGAGCCAACTTTGGTAATATCTCAACCAGCATCCATCCCAAACCCAACGGCTGTAGGGTATGGACTGCGACCAACGGCTCTCCTGAGTTTATGGTGTAAAATGTACCTACTAATAAATTTACCGTTATGAGCTTCCATCTAGACTATTTATTAGCCTTGCCTGGAGTCATATTATGTCCGGTCGATTACCCCTAATACGGTAGGGACTCCCCTCGCGAAAAATATCTGCCAACAATCTCCAATCTCAAAAACCCGCCCTTTTAATCGCGGTCACTCGATCGGACATGATATAAATGGGAATTGAACCCAATAAACTTTAATTGCAACTCGTACAAAAACCCGGTTTCTTCAAGAAACCGGGTTTTTTAAGACAATTACCTAACTTTTACCGTTGCCGTTTCCATTTCCGTTAGTCGTTAGCAAAACCCGCTTAGCTAAAGGTTCCGGCACTTCTTGCAGTCGATCGAACTCCCAATTAAAAAATCCTACTCCCATTGTCTGCGATCGCAATTCTACGATCAAATTCTGCATTTCTGCGATCGGCAAATAAGCAGAAACAGCATCCCATCCCTTCCAGTCTTGTTTACCTTCGTAGCCGAGAATTTGGCCGCGGTGTCCGCTGACCAACTGCAACACCTTTGATGTACACTCGTTCGGAGCGCAAATTTCAACTTTGGCGATCGGTTCGAGCAATGCCGGTTCGCACTTGGTCATTCCCTCCTGCATCGCCAAACGCGCCGCTTGCTTGAAAGCTTGTTCGGAACTGTCCACAGAATGGTAGGAACCGTTCGTCAGCGTTACCGCTACGTCTACCACGGGGAAACCCAGCGGGCCGCGATCCAAATACTCGCGCACTCCCACTTCCACGCCGGGAATGTACTGTTTTGGGACGACTCCGCCGACTATTTTGTCGCTAAAGCTGAAACCTTCTCCGCGAGGCTGCGGTTGAATGTCGAGGTACACGTCGCCAAACTGTCCGTGTCCGCCGCTTTGGTGTTTGTAGCGCCCGTGGATGGAAGATGCTGGTTTGCGGATGGTTTCTTTGTACGGCACTTGCGGTAAGTGAGTGACCATCGGCAAGTTATACTTGCGGCGCAACCTGTCTAAGGCTACTTTCAGGTGGATTTCGCCTTGACCCCAAAGTATAATTTCGTGAGTGTCGCCGTGCTGTTCCCAGACTAAAGATGGGTCTTCTTCTAGCAATTTAGCTAAAGCCGAGCTCAGCTTAACTTCATCGTTGCGCTTTTCTGGGACGATCGCCAGTGCGTAGACAGGCGGGATGATTTCGGCTTTTGGCAATTCTTCCGATCGGTCTTGCGCCAGCGTATCGCCTGTTTTCACGCCTTCTAGCCTTCCCAAAGCCACAATTTCCCCGGCGCTGGCGGATTGCAAACTTTGGGTTTGCTGGCCGGTCAAGCGGTACAAACCGTTAACTCGAACGCCGTTTAAAATTGCTCCGTCTGTCAGCGTTCCCCGCCATATTCTCACTAACGATATTTTGCCTCCCTGTTGCGTGTAATAGGTTTTGAGGCTTTGAGCGAGAACCTTGTTTCCACTTTGTATAAGTACGCGGCGATCGGCTGTAGTTTCCGGTGTCGGCGCTTCCCTCAGCAAAGCTTCCAGCAGAGGCCGCACGCCGAAATCTTGTTCGGCGATGCCGATGAATACTGGCACAATTAAATCTGCGCCTAATTCCATCTTTAAATCGCGGGTAATTTCTTCGGCGTCGGGATTGATTTCTTCGAGCAATTCTTCGAGTAAATGGTCGTCAAAATTCGCCAATTCTTCGAGCATTTGCTGCCGCGCTGCGCTTTCTTGTGCTTTGAGGTGTTCTGGAAGCGGGACGGGATCTGCGGCGGCGCCCGGATGGTAGTGGTAAGCTTGTTCGGTTACTAAGTCGATAAAACCGATGATTTGTTCGTTTTTGCCGATCGGATATTGGTGAGGTACAATTGGTCTGCTGGAAACGGATTTGAGGGCGTCGAGCACGTCGGTGAAGTTGCTGCCGCAAGTAGTTTCGTCTGTGCAAGCGCGATCGATCTTGTTGATGAAAACTAGGTGGGGAATTTCCCAATCGTCGAGGAATTTAAACAGGGGTGCGAGGGTTAAAGTGCGATCGGCAACGGGTTCGCAAACAATGACTGCTGCATCGACACCGATAAGTGCATTGTAAGTTTCTTGGACAAATTCTACCGATCCCGGACAGTCGAGAAATGTGAAGCGGACGCCTTCATATTCAGCGGTGGCGGCGTTTATTTCTACGCTCATTTGGCGATCGCGCGCTTCCGGCGAACTATCACCTATTGTGTTGCCATCTTTGACATTTCCTTTGCGGGTAATTGTCCCTGTCACCGACAGCAAACTTTCGAGGAGTGCGGTTTTACCGCTTAAATAAGGGCCAACAATTGCAACGTTCCGCGCGGCCCCAAGGACTTTTTCGTTCATAATAGCCTCCAACAGAAAACTTGTTTTCCATTGCTCTTGGTGCAATCAGTTCAATACCATTTTCTAGACTTTTTCTAGGTTAATTTTTATTGCATTTTCGAGCAACTTCTGGTTTTGGTATGATTTAATACTTTTGACGCTAGCGTATTTTGAGTAACGCAAACACAAATTGTAGTTTTTCTTAATATTTTTATTTTTTAACCGCAGATGAAGGCAGATTAACGCGGATGAACGCAGATAAGACTCTCGTTCCCAGGAAGAGCCTGAGAACGCATTTCACTCTTGCTCTGCTTCGATTTTAGCGGTTTTTGGTGTCTAATTTCTCAGGAGGCGCAAACCGCTTAAGGTTACTATTACTGTAGAGCCTTCGTGACCGATGACGCCGAAAGGCATGGTGATATTTCCGAAAAAATTAGCCGCCAATAACAGGACAATGCAACTGAGTGCAAAAACAATGTTTTGTTTGACAACATTTTGAGCGCGGCGGCCCAAACTAATTGCTTTAGCTAGTTGCTCTAATTTATCTGCCATTAATACGATATCAGCAGTTTCTAAAGCAACATCGCTGCCGGAAATTCCCATCGCAATGCCCACGGAAGCTTGAGCGAGGGCGGGGGCGTCGTTGATGCCGTCTCCCACCATTGCTACAGTTTGATACTGGGTTTGCAGTTGTTTAATTGCCTGCACTTTGTCTTCTGGCAAAAGTTCGGCGTACACTTCATTGATGCCTAGTTGGCGGGCGATGTGTTGAGCTGTTTGCTCGTTGTCGCCGGTTAGCATAATTATATGTTCTACGCCTAATTTTTGCAAGCGTTTTACCGTTGCTGCTGCTTCGGGGCGGAGGGTATCTGCTACTGCAATGATTCCTAAAAGTTGCTCGCCTTTTGCCACCCAAACAACGGTTTTACCTTCGGCTTGCAACTGCTGGCTGATTTGAGTCAATTCGGAAGTTGCTTCGACAAAATCGGCTTTACCAATGGCAATAATTTGATTGTTGACTTTGCCGATAATTCCTTGACCGATTTTTGCTTGTACGTCGGTAGCGGTTGACAATTGTAACTGTTGCTGCTGGGCGGCACTGACAATTGAAGAGGCGATCGCGTGTTCGGAATGAGCTTCTAGGGCGGCAGCCAATTGCAGAACTTCTGTTTCAGTATATCCGATGGCTGGTACAATTTGGATAACTTCGGGTTTTCCGGTGGTGAGAGTTCCGGTTTTGTCAAAGGCGATCGCCCTGACTTTACCAATCATCTCTAATTGCGCCCCGCTTTTAAACAAAATCCCCTGTCTCGCCCCGTTAGCAATTCCCGAAAGCAGCGCCGGCATAATCGAAGCCATCAGGGCGCAGGGGGATGCGACTACTAGGAAAATCAGCGCCCGATAGATTGTCTCTTCCCAATTCCAGCCCAAAATAAAGGGCGGCAAAGTTGCGAGAAGCAAGCCTAAAGCGACAATTAATTTGGCATAACCGCGCTCGAATTTTTCCACAAACATTTGAGAAGGCGGCGCTGCTGTTTGCGCTTCTTGAACCAGCCGAATCACTCGCTGAATTAAGCTGCTTTCTGGAGTTTTATGAACTTCGAGTTTCAGCGCCCCGGCACCGTTAATTGTACCTGCATAGACTTCATCGCCGCTGGTTTTTTCCACGGGCATCGATTCGCCGGTAATCGATGCTTGATCGATCGCGCTGCAGCCTTCAATAATTATCGCATCTGTGGGGATGATTTCTCCGGGCTTGACTAAAATGTAATCGCCAATTTCCAATTTGTCGATCGCAACTTCGCGTTCCCCGCCGTACATTACCACCCTAGCAGTATCCGCAGTCAAACTCATCAAACTGCGGATGCTGCGTTCAGTCCGCTGCATAGCATAACCTTCCAGCGCGCCGCTAATTGCAAAGATTAAAATCAGCACCGCGCCGTCAACAATTAAATGATATTCTTGCCGCCACAGCCCCAAACCGGCCGCGCCCAAAGCAGCGACAATCATTAACAAATCTACATCTAATTCGCGTTCTTGAAAAAGCGTAGTTAAGCCTTCGCGGGTGCTGGAATAGCCGCCGATAATATAAGCTGCGGGCAAGATTAATACGGCTACACCCAGCCAGCCGAATTGCAGGGCTAGCGAACCCAAGATTACTAGAATTCCGCACAGGGCGGCAGTCACAGCATCTGGATGTTCTTCGGCGAGGCGCCCGAGGCGAGAAATGGGGAGGGAATTGGGAGTCATTGGGGAAATTTGATTTGGTAGAATGACTCCTTTAGCCTAAACTTTGACATTAGTGTCAATGTCAAGAGTGAAACCAAAATAAATTCAGCATCAACGAGGGGCGAGTTGAGTCCCAGAGTCCGACAGGGATTGAAATCCCTGTCTCATAGCGCAAGTCCTCTCAAAGAGGACTCAAGAGAGTTGAGAATTGAATTTAATGTTTTAGTCGGTTTTAACCGAGATATTGCACCATTCTCAATTAGCCGTAGGGGCGGGTTCGCCAACAGCCTTAAAGCTTGCAAATAGGTTCTATAAACCCGCCCGACCCCACGAAAAATCCTCTTATTGATATTGCTGCAAGATGTCAGTTTTAACCGACTTCTGCTATGAGACGGGGGATTTATTCACTCCTAGGAGTGCGGGTGAATTCCAGAACCAAATATACAATTTCCATATCCTAAAATCCCATCCAATAAGAATAGTTGAGTGCCAGAGTCGGACTGTCCGACAGTCCGACAGGGAATGAATTCCCTGTCTCATAGCGCAAGTCCTCTGGAAGAGGACTGAAGATAGCTGAGAATTGAATTTAATATTTCAGTCGGTTTTAACCGACTTCTGCTATGAGACAGGGAATTTATTCACTCCTGGGACTGCGGGTGAATTCGAGAACCAAATATACAATCCCAAAATTCCCAAAATCCCATGCAACAATACCTGACAATCAAACAACTTACAGAAGCGGTAAAAGGCGCAATTACCCCTCGGATGGTGCGGCACTATCACGCTTTGGGGCTGCTATCTCCGGCCGTGCGATCGACCTCTAACTACAGACTTTACACCCGCAGCGACGTGCAAAGGCTGCAAAGAATAGTCGCACTCAAGCAGCAAGGCTTTCAACTGTCTCACATCCGCAAACTTTTAGAAACAGACGCGGATGCTTCGCCTGACGCGCTGATGGCGACTCTCCAACAGCAATATCTGTCGGTTATTCAGCAAATTGTACGCCTCAGAGAAACGGCTTCAGCCCTCGAAGGATTGCTGGGGCGGGATATTTCTTGTCAAGCGCTGCAAGCGGACGCCCTGGCGCAATTGAGGCTGTTGCAGGCGGAAACTGAGGGGGGGTTGGATGAGTTGGAACAACTTTGGGAGGGTTGGGATGCGGGGGCGCACACTCACCCGGAGGATTTTGGGGAATCGTTGCAGCTTTTGTTGCCGGATTTGGGCGATCGCTCGGAAATTGAGGTAGACTTGCTTTCTAAACTGGTGTTAGCTTGCGGAGATTGTTCGCTGCTGCCGTTTGTGAAGTTGAGCGAAACGGCGATTAAATCGGCGCGGGATGCTTTGAAAAATCAGTGTCAAATTGTGGCTGATGTACCGCCTGTTTTTGCGGCTTTGGATGGGACAAGATTGGCACATTTGGGAACAAGTATTGCAACTTTAATTGACGATCCGCACATCAATGCTGCGGCGGAAGCAGAACAGGAATTCTGGCAGCAGCGTGAGTGGTTTGATAAGTTGTTGAAACTGGAAAAAGGATGTATATTGGCGATCGGATATGCGCCGTCTGTGCTGATGGCGGTTTGCGAGGCGATCGAGTGCGGGCAACTGCAACCGGCTTTGGTAGTTGGAATGCCGATCGGTTTTAGTCATTCTCCGGTGGCTAAACGGCGCTTAGTGCGATCGGGCGTTGATTATATTACAACTGTGGGAACTTTTGGCGGCGGATTGTTGGCGGCGGTTGCTTTGAATGCTTTGGTTGATTCTTTGATTGAAAAGCCCAACTGTCACTGTCATCTCAAGTAAAAATAGGCTTGAGAAAAGCGTACAACTCAAATTCTCCTGTATCGGGATTTGTTTGATATAGCAATCCTTGCAGGAGTCGTAAATTTTTTACCCCACCCCAACCCTCCCCTTATCAAAGTCCGGGAGTAAGAAATTCACAAATGATGCGAGGATTGCTATAGCGCTATTCGGGCTTGAAACCTCGTTCCAAGTTGACGGTTGTCAGTTGACTGTTGAGTGTTTGGCCATTTGAACAATACCGATGCAACCGAAAACGAGATCGCCCACAAACAAGATTTGGATTCTATTTTAACCTGAAAATTTCGGAGATTCAAGCCACAGCAATTAACCGCCAAAGGTACTCAGCTACTCACCATTGTCTTTGACCGTGGTGAGTATATCTTGTACTTTGTGAAAGGGAAGTTCAGTTATTATGGCTGCCGATCTTGCACTGAGGCTGCATCTTTGACTCGTGTTTTTGGTTGGCTGTTAGCATAAGCACGAATCAAGGCTGACTTCTTAAGCCGCTTGACGCCACTCAAAACCAAGAGTGCAAACAGGGTTCCTATCAAACTCATCACCCACAAACCGCAGCCTGCCGCTGCACCTAATCCGGCCGCCAACCAAATAGTTGCGGCGGAAGTTAATCCTTTGACTTCGGCTTTACCCACTGGGTATTGAGTTTGTTGCAGAATGATTCCGCCTCCGAGAAAGCCTACCCCTGTGGCAACTCCTTGGATAGTTCGGCTCAAAGCATTGGAAGAGGAAAAGGTGCTGTCGCCATCCATCTGCAAAGGAATCATTACAAATATAGCTGCGCCTAAACTCACGATCGTAAAGGTTCTTAAACCTGCAGGTCTACCTGGCTGCTGGCGGTTCATGCCGATCGCGAAGCCTACCAGTAGTGCAGCCGTCAGCCTGAAGGTTACTGTTTGCCAATCGTTGGGGCTGAAAAAGATAGAACTCAATGCCTGTACTCCTACTAGAACTCGCTGTTGACGTGCACGCATTCCCAGGCGTGGCAGGCTGACTCAACTTAACTCCGGTTAGTCGCTAGACTTACTAGGGAATTAGGTTGATTTTAAGTTAAGACTAAGTTAAATTCAAGTAGAGGTTCAGATCGATGTACGACCCGGAAACGTGAAACGCCCGAACTCCCGCGCTTTGTTCGGGCGCTTGGCTAATAGGTTGCAAAAAAATATCTGCGGTTGCAAATTTATATCGTTGCTTCTTCCTTCACCACTTCCCCAACGCCCCCCAAACAGCACCCGAAAACACCCCCCAAATCGCGCCCAAACCAGCCCCGACGATCGCCCCCGCCACAGGCCCCAACTCCACCGGCACCCCAGCGCTGACAGCCGGAAACATCGCAGACACCACCGCACCCAACACAGCACCGGTGAAAGTCCCCAAAAAACTGCCCCAAATCGCCCCCAAAGCCCCACCTTTCATCCCCGAAGGCTGAAACGAAATCGGCAGCTTCGGCGAAAACCCGCAAAAACCCAACAAACCCCCAGAAACCACACCTCCAACAGAACCCACACCAGCCGCCACAATCGCCACACCCAGCAACAAACTTGAAAACTCGTCCACCGGCCGCATCTGACCGTAATATTGCTGCCAAACCACCAGCCCAGCCCCCAAAAAAACACCTGCCAGAGTTCCCAAAAACGTTCCCCAGACCGCACCCAAATACCCTCCCCGCCGGCCCCACACCCTGCCCACCGGCTGCGCCAGAGGAGGCTGAAAAGCAGCCCAAACACAGCCCCAGACCGCACCAGTCACCGCACCCGACAAAATCGCCTCCCCGATCGCCGGATTGTGATTGATCGCCCCAGATACCGCACCGCCGATCGCCGCTAAGAAAAAAGCCCCCCAAGCCGCCCCCACCAAAACTCCTCCCCACTTCCGCCAAATCTGATTCGGGGACAAAGTAAAAACGCCCCACATCATCCCAAAAAAACAGCCCCAAATCAAACCGACAAAAATCGCCCCCAAAATAGCGCCGCCGCCCTCAGCGATTACCGAAAAAATTCCCGACACCGCCGCCAAACACAAACTCCCCCAAACACCTCCCCAAGCAGCATCCTGAAAAAGGCGTTCAAACTTGCCCGCCGGAACCCGAGGCGCGGGAGTCCGACTCCGAGAAGACATCGGCATCGGCAGCAGCGGTACTGCGTACTGGCCGAGTTGGCGCGGCAGCCCCGTGGCGGTCTGTTGCCGCCGCACTGCGGGCTCCCTCGCGACGGGCGGGGGTTGGGGCTTTTTACGCTTGATTTTCGCTGGCTGCAAGTGCAATCCGTTGCTGACTGCTTGCCGCGAAGGAAACGGATCGCGACCTTTGAGGAGTTTTGCCCGATCGCACCAAGGGCACCGACTCAGATGATTTCCGTATTTATGCTGACTGTTTTTGCTGCAAGTAACTAAAGCATCTTCCGCTTCCCGAATCGCATTCACCCAAGTTTTCGCATCCGGGCGCGCCGCAGGATTGCCGTGCCCTTCCTCAAAACAGCGGACAAACATCTGCCGCAGCCGCGGATGCAGCATCTCAAAAGGAGGCGCAGCCGGCATCGGGCGGTAGGGAATCCGTTTTGTACCTGTGGGGAAATGGCCCGATCGAATTCTCGCTTCCAAAGACGGCGGTTCGCCGCTACCGAGATAAACTCCCGAAAACGGATGCGTACCTTCCATCAGCAATTGAAAAATTAATACAGCTAAACCGAACAAATCGTGCTCTGGAGTTCGATCGATATCGCGGAAAGTCTGCCCCTGCAACTCCGGCGGCGTAAACTCGGGTTTTCCCACCGGACACCGATAAACGTAACCCGTATAAGGATCGCGCACTTGAAACGAATCCGTGTCTACCAGCGTTACCAACGCCGTATCCGTGACGAGAATGTTCGACTCGTTCACGTCGCCGATGACGTAACCCCTGACGTGGAGGGCGTTTACAGCCGAGGCGAGATTTCTGGCGGTACGGTGGAGGTAAAGATAGCTAAATAGCGGTTTTTGTTCGCGCCTGGTTTTGGGAGTGTAGAAAGTGTGTACCGGCATCACTTTGTTGACGCGCGGCATCACAAAGCCGACGATTTTTTCTCGCCCGCCGACAGTATGCAGCAAATCGATCGGCCAAGCAATAGAAGCGTGTCCCGGTTCCGCGATCGGTGCATCCGGCGGCATACTGAACATGACTGTGAGTTTGTCGCCGTCTTCGTCTGTCGGTTTGTGGTAGATTTTTGCTACAAGGGACGAGTCTTGGGCGATCGGGTAGATGCGACCTTCACCCCCGCTGGCGATCGCGCTGTTGCTGTCGATCGCAATCAGTTGTCCGCTAAATTGGCGCTGCAACTGCATAGAATTCCGTTATGGGATAGAGGATTTGGAAGCCATCACTCAATAAACTTGACTTGCACATTAAATCTTACCTTTGTTATGACTTAGGCGCGGGTGCGTCGAAACCGGGTTTTTCACCAAAATAGGCGTTGCAGCCGGCAGATTCGGTAAAAAACCCGGTTTCTTGGGTCGGAGTGCGTCAGCCCTGTTTCCATTAGTGGGATGGGAGTCCCGCCCGTCCATCCATTAGTGGGATGGGCGTCCCGCCCGTCCGCGCTATCCAAATTAAATGTGAACCAGCTTCAAATCCACCGACAATAACAACATTTTATCCTCAATTCTTTGTCTGACGACCGGTGTCACCTGACAATTATCGCTGTTGAGGCATTCCACCAGCAAGTTGTGGGCATAATAATACTGTTTCAGCAATGTTTTCTGTTGGGGGCAGAAATCTAAATTGTAGCCGATCGCGCTTTTGAATTTAGCCATCCAACAGCGACCGCACTCTTCGCGCCACTTTTTCCAGTTTGGCAAATCCGGCATCTGAGTCTGAAATTCTTCCAGCAGTTGTTTGAGTTCTGGTTCAATGTCTAGCCTCAAGATGCCAACTAAGATACCCGCCACATCACCGTCACAGGCCAATTTCAGAGATCCGCTGACCTCGGCAAATTCTACATTTTTTCTAGCGCTTGCCAAAGAATTCCTCAACTTACTAACTTTCGATTTATCAAACTTCAGACTCGGATCGAGAACGCCAGTCAAAGTCAAATCTAGGACGCAAACCAAGGCTAAATAAAAACTGCGAATTTCCGCCGTTTTTAAATTCGTTTTCACTGACTGAGACTTTTGATTGGCCCAGAGTAGCAACTGCTGCAAAGTTTCATTTTTAGCTGCCATACTGTCTATTTTTTGTTGCATCAGCATCAAAAATTCGTCAGCCGGTTGCAAAATGCTGGCCACTCTCAAAAATTCATGTTTCCATTTTTTATCTGTAATCCTGCTGACCAATTCCGGCAGCGATTCTGGGTCTGCACTGTCAATCAGATATTCTGGTTGAGTGTCGGTTTCCTCTACCAGTTCGTCAACTGCGGCTGTGATAAAGTTATCCACCAACCAATCGCGAGTGCGCGAGAAATTGCTCTCCAATTCCAGGTAATGACTGCCTAATTTTGCCTTAAAGTCTTTGGGAAAAATCTTTTTGGCTACTAACATATTTTTCCAGCGAGTTAGCTGGCTGGCGTTGCGTTCGGGAAAGCGGTTGTACAAATAGTCGATCGCGATCGCGTCTAGAATGTCCGCGCCCAGGATTTCCCGCCGTTTGACCTCGTTTCCCGGCACAATTTGCGGCTGCCAAGTTAGATAAAGAGGATCGCTGACTGTTTTTTCAATCAAACGCTGAATCAGCCATTTTCCCGCACGGGAAAAGTCGCGGTCGAACTCTAAGTAAATCGCGCCAAACAACGCCTCAAAAGTCTCGGGCAAAAATCTATTGTACTCGCTTTTGTCTGTCTTTTGACCGCTCCCGACGCGCCAACTAAGTTCGTTCAAGTTCAAAGTTCGCGCAACAGCCGAGAGTTTTTGCTTGTCTGCTAAACTAGCTTTTAAGGTTGAGATAGCATCTGGAGCGAGGTCGGGATATTCGCGGTACAGATAATCGGTAACAACAGCACCAAAAATCGCTCCGCCTAAAAGTGCAAGCCTGTTGTATTTAACTTCTTGCCAAGCGGGACGATCGCACAAACGAGCGGGACAATGGCTGGCATGGGAACCGCGAGTCAAGGCAATTTCCAGCAGTTTGATTTGCTCAAAGCTGCAAATGTCGATCGCTGCTTTGACTGCTTCAATATCTAACTTTTTATTTTTTATTAGTTCTAATTCTTCTTCACATTTTCCCCACTTTTCCAACCAATCACCGCCAGCATCTTCAACATAAAAATCCACAAAATCTACCCCGTAATTCATCCATTCATCCTGCATTTTTCTGGCTGCTTCCAGTTCTTCCCAGACTTTTTGCAAGTTATTTTCAACGGTGTTCGTACCTTGTACTGTCATAGTATTGATTTTGCTGTAATTTGATTTTATTTCCAACAATTTCACCGCCATTAAATCAAATCTCTATTTTATCGATCCCGAGTTGCTAGTTATATGACAAGATTGATTCTTGCGGTAAATATTCCCGTTGCTTAGCTTTCGTATCAAGCACCTGTTGCCGCCGTCTGGCAGACCACTCCCGGAAACAGAAAAGGAGAGGAAGAATCTTCGCGTATCCTTCTCTTTTCCGGAAGCGGGCTGGGGGTTAGGTTTTTGGCATTGTCGAGAATTGTGCAATATGTGAGTTAGTCAAAATTTCTTTTTCACCCAGTTTTTAGCAGTAGAAATATTCTCAGCAGCAGACCTGGTTGATTTACGGGAATTTCAGGTAACGACCTGCGGGCAAATTATCGCTATTATATAATGCAATGTTAACTAGCTGGTTCAGGAAATTTGCATCGTTTCTATCATAACTTAAAAATAATCCTCTGTCAATCCCCCAAGCTTGAAGAGTTTGTTGCCAATTCTGATATTTTTGTTGAGAAAACTCATCCGAAAGAGTAGTGACTTGAATGCAGAGCGGCTGCTGTTGGCGGTTGCTAACGATCGAATCGGTTGCCATAGAAAGATCTGCAACATAGCGATACAAAACAGTTCCTTGGCGTTCGACAATCCGAGCTGCGATCGCGCGAATCACTATATCATCACCTGGATCGAATTTGCCTGCTTTCAGTTTTTGTTTCCAGATAAAAAATTTGCGATCGTTTTCGCTCAGCCATTTAGGAAATAGATAGCTGTACCAGTACCTTTCCCCGGGGGTCATTAACTCAAAAGCGGCTTTTTTTTCTATTTCCGAAGGTAGAGATTGAACTGCCAGCCAAACCTGAGAATCTCGGATAAGCTGTAGCAAAAAAGCCATCACAAATTTTTTAGCCGTTAGCGAACCGGGTTTAACATCTTTCACCCAGCGATTGATTTCATCCAATCTTCTCGCCAAACTCGGATCTATTGGATCTGCTGCGCTAATTAGGGAGTTGAGCTTATCCTTAATCTCTTGTGCTTGCAAACGACGACCTACTGTACAAACTAAACCAGAATTGTTGACACCTCGATTTTATTATAGAACCGCGCCAAATTTTCACCGCTGATTAGGTTGAACGCATTAGACTTGTTGTAAAATTCAGAATCGGAAATTTTTAACCGCAGATCGACGCCGATAGACGCAGATGGGTGTTGGCTTGTGCAAAATGTATATTTTTAATTGTTCTGTCCCTCCGAACTCGAAAAAGTTGCTAACAATAATGTTAAATCATCATCGGTGCGTTCGGAAACGCGGGGCGATCGCAAAAATGACTCTAACTGCTGTTTCGCATCTTCTTCTTCTTTCCACTCGCCCGAAAACCGAAACAAAGGCGCAAAAAACGGCCCGTGCGGCGTGCCTTCCGGGATTTTGAGCGCTAGCATTTGCAAGCCGTCGGAAAAAACTGCCAAGTGCCGCAGTTTTTCCCGCAGTACCTGAAATTGCGCTGTTTCAATTGCATTCGGCGAAATCAAAAAGATAGTTTCGTTGATGTATTCGCCGCAGGGAGGTACAGTCAGGGCGATCGCATTTCCTGCACTGTCACCCGCTACCGCCGCACCGTCGCCGATTTGAGCAACTGCGATTAATTCCGGCGTAGCAACAACCGCAATTAAAGTGCAGGCTAAATCTCTCGCAGCCACTTCCCGCACTGCCGCTTCTGCTTCCACCTGCGCCCGCGCAACTTGCAGTGATGCTGTCAAGAATACCTGCCATTCGCCGTCATTTTGAGGCAGCCTTTCCTGTTGCCGGCAAATCGTTTCGACAACCGCTTCCACAGCAATTTTTGCCCCAACTTCTGCGAGTGCTGCCGAACCCGCGCCGTCGGCAACCGCTGCCGCTAAAACACCGTTTGGCAACAGACGCCAGCAGTGAGCATCTTGACAAGGCTGCGATCTTTTTTCGTGGCTGGTACCTATCACCGATGCCGCTACAACTTGCCAATTAAAGGATGAATTCTGCATTAATAACTCTTTAATTCAAAACTTCGTAAATTCACAACTATGCAAAGTCAGGACGGGTTTATTTATCCCTAATTACAGCACTTTTCTGGGTTCGTAGGTACTAGCCCTTGTAGGGACACGGCACTGCCCTGTCCCTACAGCACTCTTACTAATGACTAATCACCAATGACTAATGACTAAACAGTTCCCCATCCGGGTGGCGGCAGTGCTACTTGTTCGTCAATTTTTGAGTGAGAAACTCTCTGCATACTAGCCGACAGCCAGATGAACATCTCTCTAAAGTCTAATCCTCTCAATTTTACAGGGGTGCGCTCGACAATTTGCGCGAGACGGGCGATATTAGCACCTTCCACTCCGACTGCAAAAAATGCCACGCGCTTGTTAGTTTCTTCCTCTTTAATCCGCTGTGCTGCTATTTCCACAACATCGTCTGATTCGCCTTGAGGTTCGCCGTCGGTAATCATAAATACCCACGGGCGGTAGTAGGTAATGCCGTTGTTGCGGTATTCGGATTTGCGGGCCGCAATGGTATCTAATGCTAGCTGAATGCCTGCGCCCATGTGGGTTTGTCCTTGAGCTGTCAGCAGCGGCGTCTCGAACTGGTCGGCGGTTACGAAGTCTTGCACGACTTTGATATGATTGTCAAATGAAATAATCGCGACTTCTACTCGTTTTTTAGCTAGTTCGTCTTTAATTAGGTCAGCCCTAAAGGTTTCTAGCCCCTCATTCAAGGCATCTATAGGTGCGCCTTGCATGGAGCCGGAGGTGTCCAGCAGGAGGACGCAGGGACAGCGCGGCTCTGGGTTTTCGGCAAATTCTACGGCTTCGTCTAGTCTCATGGTTCGGGGTTGACCTGGGAGTGGCTTGATTTCTAGGTTTGTTACTTTCTACCCTAGCAAGTAGGTGACATATTTAACTCAATCTGCCCGCTGGCGATCGCATTTTACCATTTACCTGAATCGATTTGAGATTTTTAATTGTAGATTGTAGATTTTAGAATTGGATGTCTGCGGTCAAAACAACAAATTCATTCCTGCCTGTGGTACTATAGACTAATAGTATTACTGCAAAGTAAGGATAATCTTATGATTGCAACAGTAACGCAAAAATTAACCTTTGACCAATTCCTTGTAGAATGTCCAGAAGATGGACTCTATGAACTGGTCAACGGAGAAATTGTAGAGAAGAATGCCACAAGAAATCATGACGATGTTGCTAATTTCATGTTATTTGGCTTCAATGATGAAATCCGGCGACTAAAGTTGAATTATGTAGTCAACACTACAGCCGTTATCAGAACTGTAACTAAAACCGGAATCGAACAAGGGCGGAGACCGGATGTTAGCGTAATCGATCGCGATTTGTGGCGGTCGAACCGTTCTGCTTATGCTGCATTGCGGGAACCAATTCAACTGGCAGTGGAAGTAACATCAACAAATTGGGAGGACGATTATACAGACAAATTGGACGAATACCGGCGTCTCGGAGTTCCTGAGTATTGGATTGTCGATTATTTAGCAATTGACAGTAGGGAATTTCTGGGAAACCCCAAAGTTCCCACTGTATTTGTTCACCTTTTGGATGGAGAGGGCAACTATCAAAGAAGCGCGTTTAAGGGCAGCGAACGAATTGTGTCGCGGACTTTTCCCGAATTAACGCTGACAGCAGAAGAGGTGATGAATGTTTAACTTCGATTAATCCAGCTAGCCAGACTATTATCTATAAAAAATTACTGAAAATAAATATGAAATCTGTTTCTGAAAAAAAAGCTCTTAGTCCTTGGAATTACAAACCTTGGTGGTGTCAGCCTTGGTCTATTCTTTTGACAGGCACGAGTCTGATTGCGGGTAGTTGGTTTTTGTTTAAAACTGTTTGGATAACTGTTTTAGTCGCGATTCCTTTATTGGCTTGGATGGGTTTTTTCTTGTTAGTTTGGCCGAGGTTGATGCTGTCTAGCGGAGTTTTGGACTCCGATGCAGATTAGGTTTTGGTGGCGCGCGGCGCGCACCCTACGTTGTGGGTAAGGTGCGCGGCGCGAACCCTAGGTTTGCGGGTAATAATCTTGAATTGCTTTTACTTCCATCGGGTGCGATTTGAGCGATCGAATTCCCGCTGCTGTCGCTTTGGCACCGGCTATTGTGGTAATAATCGGGATTTTGTAAGTCAAAGCTGTGCGGCGGATAAAGATGCCGTCGGCCCGGGATTCTTCGCCGGAAGGTGTGGTGATAATTAGTTGAATTTTCTCATTCTTGATCGAATCCAACAAATTCGGCCGCCCTTCGTGCAGTTTCAATTCCAAATCTACCTGTAAACCTTCCTCTCGCAAGACTTTGCGTGTTCCGTGGGTGGCGACTACACTAAAACCCAGTTCCAAGAATTCCTTGACAACCGGTATAACTGCTAGTTTATCGCGATCGCGCATCGAAACCAGCACTGTTCCCGACAGCGGCATCATTTGTCCAGCGCCGAGTTGAGCTTTGGCAAATGCTTTACCAAAGTCTGTGTCAATCCCCATTACTTCGCCGGTCGATCGCATTTCTGGCCCCAACAAAGTATCAGTTCCCGGGAACTTAGCAAACGGCAATACCGCCTCTTTCACTGAAACATGAGTGGGTACAATCTCTTTAGTAAAACCCAAAGCTTCTAGAGTTTTGCCGGACATGACTCGCGACGCAATTTTTGCTAGGGGAACTCCGATAGCCTTCGATACAAAAGGCACTGTTCGAGACGCCCGCGGGTTAGCTTCCAAAATGAAAACTTGTTCCCCTTGAACGGCAAATTGAATGTTCATCAACCCGATCACTTTTAGGGCTTTTGCTAGTTCCACTGTCTGGCGGCGAATAGTTTCTAAAGCTGCATCCGAAAGCGTTTGGTAAGGGATAGAACAAGCAGAGTCGCCGGAGTGGATTCCCGCTTCTTCGATGTGCTCCATAATACCGCCGATCGTCACATTCCCAGCAGCATCGGCGATCGCATCTACATCCACCTCGATCGCATTCTCCAAAAACTTATCAATTAAAATCGGATGATCGGGTTCTACTAGCACGGCATAGGTCATGTAACGTTCCAATTCAGTATCGGAATAAACAATTTCCATGGCTCGCCCGCCCAATACGTAACTCGGTCGCACCACTACCGGATAACCGATCCGTTGAGCTACTATTAAAGCATCCTCAAAACTGCGGGCCAAACCGTTAGCGGCTTGCTGAATATCCAATTCCCGCAGAATCTTTTCAAATCGCTCCCTGTCTTCAGCAGTATCAATGGAATCCGGCGAAGTTCCCCAGATTTTTGTTTGTACGTCGGGATGATTTTCCAGTGCTTTTTGTAAAGTAACCGCTAATTTCAGCGGTGTTTGGCCGCCAAACTGAATTATTATTCCCTCTGGATTTTCTGCTTCGATAATGTTGAGAACATCTTCTTTTGTTAGCGGTTCAAAATACAGGCGATCGCTAGTATCATAATCCGTCGAAACCGTCTCGGGGTTCGAGTTGACCATAATTGTCTCAAAGCCGTCTTCTCCTAGGGAATAGGAAGCGTGACAGCAGCAGTAATCAAACTCAATTCCCTGTCCGATCCGGTTCGGCCCGCCACCTAAAATCATCACTTTTCGTTTGCTAGAAGGCAAAACTTCCGACTCCGGCGCGAGACTGTGGCCCACAGGCGAAACTTTCTTTTCTTCATCGCCCAAGTCCCAAATTGCAGCTCCCGCTTCGTAGGTGGAATAATAATACGGTGTAAACGCTTCAAATTCAGCGGCACAGGTATCGACTGTTTTGTAAATCGGGATTACGCCTAACTGTTTGCGGTAAGCGCGGACTTCATCTTCCGAGGTTTTAGTGGCGTAAGCAATTTGGCGATCGCTAAATCCCAACTGCTTTACTTCAAACATTGCCTCTTTTGTCAACTCTTCCAGTGGCGTCCGTTTCAAGAACTTCTCAGTTTCCAGCAATTCCTGCATTTTATCCAAAAACCAAGGGTCGATTGCTGTGAACTCGAAGATATCTTCCACCGACATTCCCATCATCATCGCGTGGCGAACAGTAAAAATGCGATCGGGATTTGGCGTCCGCAATCCGGCGCGAATTTGTTCCAAACTCGGCAACTTTTCTGGTTTGTCGCAGCCGAAACCCGCGCGGCCGGTTTCCAATCCCCGCAGCGCTTTTTGGAAGGATTCGTTGAAGCTGCGCCCGATCGCCATTACCTCCCCAACAGACTTCATTTGCGTTGTCAGAGTCGGTTCGGAACCGGGGAACTTTTCAAAGGCAAATCGGGGAATTTTCGTCACCACGTAGTCAATTGTCGGCTCAAAAGACGCCGGAGTTTTCTTGGTGATATCGTTGGAAATTTCGTCTAGGGTGTAACCTACCGCTAATTTTGCGGCCATTTTTGCAATAGGGAAACCAGTTGCTTTCGAGGCCAAGGCGGAGGAACGGGAAACCCGAGGGTTCATTTCAATAACGATGAAATCTCCGTTGACAGGATTGACGGCAAATTGAATGTTGGAACCGCCGGTTTCAACTCCGATTTCGCGGATAATTTTCACGGAAGCATCTCGCAGGCGCTGATATTCTTTGTCTGTGAGAGTTTGCGCCGGCGCGACGGTGATAGAATCGCCGGTGTGGACGCCCATCGGGTCGAGATTTTCGATCGAACAAATAATCACCACATTATCTGCCAAATCCCGCATCACTTCCAGTTCGTACTCTTTCCAACCAATCAAAGATTGTTCGATCAAAATTTGCGATACCGGACTGGCGTCAATCCCGCTTTGTGCCATTTCTTCAAACTCTTCTTGATTGTAAGAAATGCCGCCTCCCGTCCCACCCATTGTAAAAGCAGGACGAATAATTAAGGGATAACTGCCGATTTGGTGACCGATTGCTTTGGCTTCGTCGAGATTGTTGGCAATTCCAGAAGGGCAAACGGCGACTCCAATTCGCGCCATCGCTTCTTTAAATAACAGCCGATCTTCTGCCATTTCAATTGCTGGCAACTTAGCGCCAATCAACTCGACGTTGTACTTTTCCAGAATGCCATTTTTAGCGACGGCAACTGCTAAATTTAGCGCCGTTTGACCGCCCATCGTCGGTAAAATTGCTTGAGGCTTTTCTTTGGCGATGATTTGTTCGAGGATTGCCGGCGTTAAAGGTTCGATGTAAATGCGATCGGCAGTTTCCGGATCGGTCATAATTGTTGCAGGGTTGGAATTCACCAACACTACTTCAAAGCCTTCTTCTCGCAAAGCTTTGCAAGCTTGCGTCCCCGAATAGTCAAACTCGCACGCTTGGCCGATAACAATTGGACCGGAACCAATGAGAAGAATCTTTTTTAAGTCTTGACGACGGGGCATAGGTTCGTAATTGGTAATTGGACAAGATTAACGATTAATTTGACATTTTGCACCAATTTCCACAAGCCGGAGGCTGAAACCTCGCAACTTTCGCAGCTAGGGGAAGCCCCCCCGCGAAGAGTTCGATCGAAAAATGGTGAAAGATATCATCAAGTCCAAACTATTTTAATTGTTGTTGGTAATATCGTGTTGTATAATACAAATCCGCTGCTAAAGTGCTGCCAGCGTTCCGTCGCTGCTGGCTTAACCCGAGGTACAAGGCTTCTGAGTCGATCGCACCGCCTGTTCTACCCCAGATAAATTTTTTTATGGCGAAACAGGCAGAATTGCTGTTCCACCACCACAGGAATTACGCAGAAACCGGGTTTTTTCATCAAAATACTGCGGAAACACGCAAGATGCCTGTTCCACCAAAAATGAATGTGCTTGAGGGGCGGCGGCTGATGTCCGCCGCCCCTCAAGCAAAGATTGGGAAATAGGCATCCTGCCTCAAGTTACAGCAGTTGCAAAAAAGAATGCAACTCCAGGGGCGCGATCCAAACCCCGATAGTCCTCACTAATTCGCAATTCTTTAATCTTTAATCTTTAATCTAAAACAGTATTACCTTTGTCTCTTTTTTAGGTAGCTCTTAATTTTTGTTGTCGGTTCCATCAGCCACGGCTCCCATCTTTTGTATTTTGCCTTTAACCGAGAAAGCCAATCGGAATTATTTTTAATTGGGCGCAGTTCGTCCTTAAACGGTGTCTGAGACAACATCTCCAGCCATAATTTATTAGGGTGCGGGCTTTCCCAAGGTTTCGGACTGGATATAAAGTGCATCACTCTAGTTGACATATCATCCGTATCGTGGTTGTTCCAGATCTGCTCCAATCGCTTCCACCTTCCCGCTAAAACCGAATTAGATGTCCCCTGGTCGCAATCGCACCAAAGGTTGACCCGAGCGTTTTCAAGCATTTTTTCAGAAAGTTTTTCTTCTTCCCAAAGCTTTAGATTGAAAACTAACAGACCCGCATTGAAATAAGGGTTTTTATCTGCCGGGTTGTTCGGATTTCCCCAGACATTGAGCGCGGCAGCTACGGGCATTCCTTCAAAGTCTAAGTTCCACAGTGGCTCTAAACTGCCCAAAACGATCATGTCGCTGTCGAGCCAAATCAGCCTGTCTTTGGCTTTTGTGTATTTCTCCGGTTCCAATCTCGCGTAAGTGAGCTTAGAACCCGACAGGGACAGCAATCCCCCGTAATTCGGTTTAACTTCTTCCCATTCAATCTCGTATTTGCAGCACTTCTGCAACTTTTCCTTTTGCTGTGTATTTATACCTGTTGATACCACAGTAATATTGACAGGCAAATTCGGATCTTCTGTAACATTGAGTTCTATGGATTTCAGCAGCGCTGCTATCCCCAAAATGTAATTTTGATCGCCAATAATGGATAGGTTCATTCCACTCATTGATGAAGGTTTATATAAAATAACCCTAGCATAATTTTTTCTTAAATCAACCCCGATCGCAAGTTGATAGAACTTGTGCAGAAACCGAGTTTCTGCACAAGTTCTACAACTTAATTATGCGACGGCTCAAAGGGCGCGGATCGCCCCCTCGAATTGGATGTGACTTTATTCAACAGCCAAATTCTTAGGCTTTTGGCTGACGGCGGCGAATGAGTGCGCTGACAACTTGTCCCGGCTTGGCACCTCGCTGCGGCGGACTCCAATCCCCGACGGCGGCAAATCCCAGTCGGTACAAGGTGTGGACGGTTTCTAACACGGCCTTGCGGGAACCGACAACCGTTATCCGCACGACTTCCTGTTCCGATACTGCTGAGGTGTCATTTGGACGCGCGGATAATTTATCGTCAGGTACGAATTCCTGTGACATAATACGATCTCCTGGTTTTTGGTTTTCTAGGAAAACCCAAAAACCCAGCCGCCCCGCACGGTAACACAGAGCAGGGCGGCTACAGAGAGTGTTAGAATTCTCCTTTAGCCTCCAGACTGCTGTACTCAGTTTGGCGGTTAGCTGTCCATTGCTGTTGGTAGCAGCTTTGGGCGAAGCGAAGGGAGTGCAACTAGATTTTTGAGCGACGCGGGCTGCTTCCTCTTTGAGCAAACCAGCCTTAATTCCACAGCGCAGCCGCAGATGGGGGCCGCTGTCAATCGATTGAAGAATTGAAGAATTGAAGAATTGAAGAATTGAGATTTTCCTGCAACAACTCTCCGGTCTCTCCCACCCTCCCCTTCTCCCAGTCTCCCCGTCTCCCAGTCTCCCGTCTCCCCCTCTCTCCCTCTCCCCCTCCCTCAACCCAACCTACTAGATGAGGGAATGCGCCGAGGAAGATGTAAAATATGGAATCGTTCCAAAAGCTTAAAATCAAAAATCAAAAATCAAGATATGCCTAGAACTCAAGTGCAAATATTCCGCGCACCTGCTGCTTGAGAGCAACCACATCTATTTTAGATTTGAGATTTTAGATTGTCCTCCAACAACTCTCCCCATCTCCTATGCCTAGAACACCCAGCGAATATTCCGTACACCTGCTGCTTGATGGCGGCCACCGCGAAGAAGTACGTTTCGCAACGCTGCAAGATTTTCAAAAGTGGTACAGCAGTACGCTGGTGCCGAAACAAGATTCAAGAGAATTTCTTAACGTCCCGATCAAAAATATTCAAGGCGAATACATGGTAGTTCGGCCTACCAGCGTTCTCGCAATTCGCGTAGAACCGATATTTACTTCTAGCGTCGAGCGATACGATGAATAAGGAAAATAATCAATTCAGTAGGGAAGATTGGAAATTGAGCAAGATTTTTCGCTATCAGCTATTGGGGGTCGCCTGTTGCGTTTTGGCGATCGCTTTTTCGGTGCCCGCGGTCGCAGCCCGGCCGCTGCAACCAATTAGTATAAATCAACTGCAAGCAGGCGAATCGGAGAATTTTGCCTTTGACTCTCAAATCTGGGGCGAAAATGGCAAACCGGGTGATAAACAATTGCTGTTAAAGTCGATCGACAACAGCCTCCGCTATCTCAATACATCGGCGGCTGCCGCTGCTTACAGCCGCTATCCAGTAGCAGAAGTGACGCGCGATCGAGTTCGGCGTTCCCTCGATCGATTCCGCCAATTAGTTGTCAGTTCCACAAACCCTGCACAACTCCAGGAATCTGTCAAGCGCGAATTTGTATTTTACAAATCCACGGGCAAAGACGGCCAAGGAACAGTTGCATTTACGGGTTATTTCGAGCCGACTTACGCAGCATCTCGCACGCCTAATTCCGAATACCGTTATCCCCTGTACCGGATGCCGCCAAACATGGCATCTTGGCCGAAACCTCATCCGACAAGATTGCAATTAGAAGGCGAAGATGCTTTGCAGGGAAGCAAAGGATTGCTGCGGGGATTGGAATTAGTTTGGTTGCGCGATCGATTCCAAGCATTTCTCGTGCACGTCCAAGGTTCTGCGAGATTGCAGCTAACAGATGGTAGCGTCATGACAGTCGGTTTTGCAGGCAAAACGAGTCACAGTTATACAGGTGTCGGGCGAGAATTAGTTAAAGACGGAAAGTTTACTTTAGAAGAGTTGAATTTGCCGAAATTAAGGGAATATTTCACGAACTTTCCCGCAGATATGAACAAATATTTGCCGAAAAATCAAAGCTTTGTATTTTTCCGGGATAGTAACGGAGTTCCAGCCACAGGAAGCATTGGAGTGCCAGTAACTGCCGAAAGGTCGATCGCCACCGATAAAGCTTTAATGCCCCCCGGCGCACTAGCATTAATTAGTACAAAACTCCCTTATCCGAATGCGGCGGGACAACTCGAACAAAATGCCGTGAATCGTTACGTTTTGGATCAAGATACCGGCGGTGCAATCAAAGGCGCGGGGAGAGTTGACGTATTTATGGGAACGGGGAATTTAGCGGGCGATAGGGCCGGTTATATCAACTCAACAGGAGAATTGTATTATCCGCTTTTAAAGTAGATTAATTCTAATTGATGTGATTGTTTGCTGTGCGCCGAAATCCCGGACACGGCACTGCCGTGTCCCTAAAGATATCGCCGATAATCTATATGCAATCCTCCTGTGGATAATTGCTATAAAATAGATAATACCCACCCTCCCAACCTCACAAATGCTCAACAAAATTTGGCAATTCTTCAAACGACTATTTCAGCGCCTGTTCGGAACCCCAACCCCACCCACCCCGCCGCCAAATACCGCCATCCGCCCAACCTTAACTGACGCGGAATACGAGTCTAAATTCATGGAAATTCTGGAAGGGGTGAATGCCGGCTGGAGTCGAGGGGATGTAGCGGGATTCTTAATCGCAAAACGCCTTAAAGATGGTGAATTGGCGGCTTGGTTGCGACGGTTTGGGCAAAGATTGTTAGAGGGCGAACATGATGGCACCGCTGCTGCGGATGCGGTGGCATCGCTTCAGGAATTGGCGCAGCGGCTAGTTTTGTTAGGTAGAATTGGCAGCGGGGAATTGTCAGAGGTTGCGAGGCAAATTGGGCGGGAGATTTTGACACGGTTTCCGCTGCCGGAGGTTGAGGAGGAGGATGTAAAGGGGAGGGTGATTGAGGCGGTGTTTGTTGGGGATGGTTTGGGTTTTTCTGGGGAAGTGAACCGCAGAGACACAGAGGCTGCGGAGTAAGAATCGCAAGTTAATGTAGATGCTGAGGCATGGTGCGATCGGGGGAACGAGCAGTATAATTTAGGATTTCAAGAGGCGATCGTATCTTATTATCAGGCAATTGCTCTCAAACCAGACTACCGCGATGCTTTGCACAACAGAGAGGTAGCGCAACGCAAGTTAGGACAAATTGAATAGGCGAACTAGCTTGTATCCAGCATTTTGGCTAGGTATTGCGATCGGTATGATACTATTAAGAATTAAGCGCAGTTTCCGCCGCTAATTATTATACACTAAAATAGGAGTTGGAAGATTTAAATTCTCACTCCAAACTCAATTGGTAAGGTGGGCAATGCGAAGCCTACAATAGGTTTATACTATTAGGATTAATCCCAAATCTTTGCATCCAAAATCCCAAATAGAATGACACAAGTAATCGGCATTGACTTAGGCGGAACCGCAGTTAAACTGGGCAGATTCAGCGAAGACGGCATTTGCCATCAATCCTTAACTGTCCCAACCCCTCAACCGGCAACGCCAGAAGCCGTTTTAGCCGCGATGACCGATGCTATTTTACAACTGAATCCGGTCGAAAATGCTGTAAGTGCGATCGGCATCGGCACTCCAGGCCCCGCAGACGCCACAGGCCGCATAGCCAGAGTAGCAATTAACCTCAAAAACTGGCATAACGTCCCCCTCGCTGACTGGTTAGAAGCTAAAACCGGACTGCCGACCATATTAGCAAATGATGCCAACTGTGCCGGATTGGGAGAAGCTTGGTTGGGTGCAGGAAGGCACTTTAAAGACCTAATCTTACTAACTTTAGGTACAGGCGTCGGCGGTGCAGTTATCCTAGACGGCAAACTATTTACAGGTCATCAAGGCGCCGCCGGAGAACTAGGATTGATTGCTATAAATCCCGACGGCCCGGAATGCAACAGCGGCAATCGCGGTTCTTTAGAACAGTATGTTTCCGTGCAAGCAATTCGCCGGGAAACGGGTTTGGAACCTCTAGAATTAGCCGATTTAGCTAAGTCTGGAGATGCCAAAGCTTTAAAATTTTGGCAGAACTACGGGCGCTATCTGGGTATCGGTTTGGCAAGTATAATTTATATTTTAACGCCGGAAGCTATTATTATCGGCGGCGGAATTAGTGCAGGTGCAGAATTTTTCTTACCGCAGGTTCAAGCCGAAATTCAGCAACGTGTACTGCCGAGTTCTCGCGAAGATTTACAGTTATTGGTGGCTGAATTGGGCAATCAAGCAGGCATGGTAGGGGCAGCAAAATTAGCTTGGCAGCTTGTTCAATAGCTGGGGGGGTAACAACCAGGCTCAAACCCAGAGTTCGCAAGGATTGAGCTAATGTATGCTAAAAAAAGATAGGCAGCAAAATTGTTATACGCTTGCCTATCTAAAAAATAATGATACTAACATTCTACCGCATTCCTGAGAGAAAAAAAACTAACGTTAGCTCAGTTTAAGCGGATTGAAATATTTTTACCCGTGATACAATCCGAAAAACAAATCAGATTAGAACGGCTATCCCGCGTATTTCCCTCTCTAATTACAAGCGAAAATCGGCGACGTAAGTTACAAAATTTTTTGGATTTACCCAACTTAACTATTTCCTTAATTTGGTTCCCATTAATTACTTATTGGTTGACTACTTATTGTCGTGTTGGTCAAAGTTTATCAATCGCAATTGACCGCAGTCAATGGGGGTGCATTAATCTTTTTATAGTGACGCTAATCTGGGAAAAAAGAGGAATTCCATTATACTGGTCATTATTGCCAAAATTAGGAAACAGTAACTTGGAGTCACTCTCCTACAAATCTACAGCAAGTTTTACCATTACTTTCAGAATATAAAGTCATAGTTTTAGGAGACCGTGAATTTTGTTCTATTGATTTGGGAAACTGGCTTAAACAAAAGGGTGTGTCTTTTTGTTTGAGACTGAAAAAGAATCAGTGTATAGAAATGAAAGATTTAATTTGGCAACGGTTAGATGAATTAGGAGTAGTACCAGGAACCTATGAGTATTTTCAAGGTAAAAAAATGAGAAAAACACGGGCCTCCAACTGGATTTGATGTCGCTTGTAAATGGAAAAGAAACTATGGAAAAAATCAAGTTAAAGAAGCTTGGTTTATTCTCACAAATTTAGGTTGATTACCAGCAGCGATTCCCTACGGGATAGCTTCGCTTCACTATGCTTAGAAGCAGCGGATGGGCATTGAAGAAATGTTCCGAGACTGTAAAACAGGAGGCTACGATATAGAAGGAACTGGCCTCAAAGGAAACCGACTTATTAACATGATTCTCCTGATGACGCTTGCCTAAACTTGGGCAATATTTCAAGGAACTTAACTGAAGAAAAAGCAGGTACAGAAATATGTATCTCGTCGCAAAGAACCCAAGAAAAAATATCGCAGACGGAGTACATTTGGTGTTGGCGCAAGATGGAGAAAAGTGGGTTAATTATCTTGAACAATATGCTGTGGAGGTGCAACAGTAAACGCAAGTTAACTCCTTCTAAACGTCGCTTTTATCAACAAGGTCTGAGGGCTGCAACCCTGATTCGGTCTATATCCTAGACCTCTTTGTCACCCCCTCAGGTTCAATAGTTAAAATTTAAAAAAGCAACGCATTTTACTGCGCTTTTTTCATATTTAAAATTAGGGTGCAACCTAAGCACTTTAGCTCAAAAAAAAGAAAATGAATGTGAGGAGTCACTAAACATAGTCTCCCTTCATTGTTCATACTTCTAACTAATGACTAATGACTAATGACTAATGACTTTTTCAGGGCAGAGATTGCCCCGTCGTATTTTTAATGTATTCCTGAATTTCTTGATAAGTTTCCGGGTTGCTTTGGCGGAGGATAATAATATTAGTTGCGCTGTCAGGCAGCCAGAAACTTAGCCGACCGTTCTGTTCGCAAGCAAAAGAGCTAATTCGACTCATGTCAATCGTAAATTCTTTGCGGTCATAATTAATTTTAATCCACGAGCCTCTAGAATTGCGCTCGATGGTTTTTTTGAGGTAATCGAGAACTTGCTTGTAAGCCTCATAATTGCCTTGGGGATTGAGGATAATCGGCTGACTGCTATTAGGCAGCCAAAAGGTGATACGCTTGTTATCCAGTTCGCTAGAAAAAGCACTAATAGTGTCAAGATCAATTATGTATGTACTTTTCTCATAAGTAATTTTGCTCCAATAAGCCACAAAGCCTCCTCAAACTTGTGTTTCCTGGTATTTTAGGATAGTTTGACAACTCCTACCATTTTAGATTTTAGATTTTAGATTTTAGATTGGGTATGACAGATGACTATCTGGGTTGGGAACTTGCCTAAATTTGCATTCTTTTTAGAAACTGGTATCACTCTTGAAATCAAAACTAAAAATTCAAGTAAAAATATTAGCATTTTTACCTTCTGCCTTCTGCCTTTTGTCTTCTCCCTTGGGGTATTAGCCCCCCCAACCCCTATGCTAGGGCTGGGGTGTGAAGTTTTTCAATCTTTGAGAATGCGACCCGATATCATGTCCGGTAAGTGCGACCCCTATCAAATTATATTGGTCTGTTGGGCGGGTTTTGTAATGTCGATTGTCGCCCTGATTGGAATATTGTCTGCTCTAACCCGCCTCTACAGACATCTAATATATCAGAACTAATCGATCGGACATGATATCGGATCAGTTTCCTGCAAGTTTCCCGGCTACCAAGTCGCGACCCTCAGCTTCTAAAAAATCCTGCTTTCCCTGGATGCTAGCCGCCTGGATAAACCCCTGAAACAAGGGGTGGGGGGCGCTAGGTCGAGATTGGAATTCGGGGTGAAATTGACTGGCTATGAAAAAGGGATGGTTGGGCAATTCGATCATTTCTACCAATCGACCGTCAGGAGATGTCCCGCTGACTGCATAACCTGATTCCAAGAAAAGATTGCGGTAGGCGTTGTTAAATTCGTACCGGTGGCGGTGCCTCTCGTAAATCACTTCTTTCTGATAAAGTTTGAAAGCTAGGGTGTCTGGGTAGACGCGGCACGGATACAAACCCAGTCGCATTGTACCGCCCAAATCGACTACATCTTGCTGTTCTGGCAATAAATTAATTACCGGATTTGCTGTATCTGGGTTAAATTCAGCGCTGTTGGCATCCTCTAGTTGGGCGATGTGGCGGGCCCATTCAATCACAGCACACTGCATCCCCAAACACAATCCCAAAAAGGGTATTTTATGGTGTTTGGCATATTCGATCGCCGCTATTTTGCCGTCAACTCCCCGAACCCCAAAACCTCCCGGTACAAGAATGCCGTTGATATCTTTGAGATAATTATCGAGGTTTCCCGATTCTAAATCTTCTGAGTTAATCCAGTGCAAATTCAGGTCGCAGCCGATCGAGATTGCTGCGTGCCGCAAAGCTTCTACCACCGAAAGATAAGCATCGTTCAACCGCACGTATTTGCCCACCAAAGCAATATCAATCTTGTGGTTGGGACTGTAAAGCCGCTTGACTAAGGTTTGCCACTGAGTCAAATCCGGTTGCCGCGGTTCGAGTTGCAGCAAATTGATCGTTTGTTCGGCCAAACCTTCCTGTTCCATCATCAGCGGCACTTCGTAGATACTTTTAGCATCTTGAGCCGTGATGACGCATTCTTCGGGGACGTTGCAGAATTCCGACAATTTCTGTTTCATGCCCAAAGACAGCGGGCGATCGCACCGACAGACTAAAATATCTGGTTGAATGCCGATCGACCGCAGTTCCTTCACCGAATGCTGAGTCGGTTTAGTTTTCATCTCCCCAGCCGACGGAATCCAAGGTATCAGCGTGACGTGCATATACACAACATTTTGCCGCCCGACATCTTTGCGAAACTGGCGAATTGCCTCCAAAAACGGCAAAGATTCAATATCTCCCACCGTTCCGCCGATTTCTGTAATCACGACATCGGGATTGGTATTTTTTGCTACTCTGTCAATTCGCTCTTTAATCTCGTTAGTGATGTGAGGAATCACCTGCACCGTACTCCCCTGATACTCGCCGCGGCGTTCTTTGTTAATCACCGCTTGATAGATGGAACCCGTCGTGACGCTGTTGAGGCGAGACATGGAAGTATCGGTAAAACGCTCGTAGTGCCCCAAATCCAGGTCAGTTTCCGCACCGTCTTGCGTGACGAAGACTTCTCCGTGCTGAAACGGGCTCAGAGTGCCGGGGTCAACGTTAATATAGGGGTCTAGCTTCAAAATCGAGACAGAATAGTCCCGCGACTTTAATAGGCGGCCCAAGGAAGCAGCGACAATTCCCTTGCCGATGCTCGAAACCACGCCGCCAGTCACAAACACAAATTTGCTCATAGGATTTTCGACTTTAGATGTTTCTGTTTCTAGTTAAGGTAACACTCAACTCTAAGAGCTAAAATCAAAAATTGTCCAGCAGTGTTTGACCATTTATCAAAGACGGGCGGGGATACGACGAGCGGCCCGCGACCTCGATCGGGGGGTTTGCAGGGGTTTTGAGCTGGTGGGCCAATTTCAAAATGCTTGATTGTTCATCAGTGCGCTTGGGACTCGTACCAGTCAATCGATTTTAGATTTTAGATTTTAGATTTTAGGTTTTAGATTTGAAGCATTGACCCCACGGATAAATTCGGTGGGGAAGTTTCATCGGATACAGGTTTTTTATTCCTGGACGGATGAATCCGGGGGCTTGTATCCTGAATGCTTGATTGTCAAGGGCGATCGATCTTCGGAGAAAACCACATTCACCCTGGCTTTTTTCCCTTCCTCACAAATATGTCTGTAACCGGTCTGTCACATCTGACACACTGGCCAACTCTAAAACGGCCTCTCCTAAATTCTCTAATTGCTCAGCGGATAACTGACTGATGCGAGTTTGAATCTCCGACGACAACGGGCCGACACGGCGCTCCAACAGCCGCACAACTAACTCCAACTTTCCTTGTTTGATGCCTTGTTCGATGCCTTGTTCGATGCCTTGTTCTCTCCCGATTCTAGTAGCTTTGGTAATTGCACCGCGCTGGTCTTGAATAAAAATTTCTCGCCTTTCTAAATCTTCCAATTCATCAGGAGCGAGATTCGCTTCATTCGCAATTGCAAAAGCCTGTCGGAGTTCCGGCACATTTCCCAACTCTTCGGGAACTGACCGTAAAATTTGAGCAGTTTTCATAAAATATATCCACTTATCTGTCAGCGTTTCTAACTCCTGTAATGTCTTGTCAAATTTTGGCAACTCAACAAATACAAGCTCAAATTCATCAGCTAGATAGTCTGTTAAAAAAGTTTTTTCTTTGAAAATAAAGCGCGAAATCACTGTTTCCAGATGCTCAAACATTTGAAAATCTGTAATCGTCAGAGCAATTACAGGGTTTAACAAGCTGTAACTGCTTCCTGTGGTTAGCTGCATTGAATAAGCTTTAGTGGCATTGTATAAAATCCGCTTCTCGAATGACTCTACATTCAATACTTGCATTTCAATAATTACCGTTTTGTTACCATAAATCTTAGCTTTGACATCCAAGTAAGTATCTTTGACTCCTTTGATTTTGGGAGCTAAATAAGGGTCAATAATTTCTAAATCTTCGATGACTGGCTGTGCTTCGTAGAGCATGGCATTCAAGAAACTAATCAAAATGTCCTTACTCTCAGCAGACCCGAAGATTTTTTTAAAGGCAAAGTCGGTTTTGGGGTTAATAAAATTCATGGCTTTTTCAATTTATTAGAAGTTGAGAGGTTGAGGTTAAAGTTATTTAATTATTTAACTATCATACAATCTTCTAGGGTGGGGTTCGCGGACGATCGCCCCAACCGACATCACCCCAATACCGATGCAAGCCTGCAGCAGTCTAGACAAAAGTTCCAGCCCCCCATTAGCGCCTGTGGAGTCAATCTAAAATCAGCCCTACGCCCTTGGTGATTTTTGCCAAAAAGCTAACTCAGGAACGTTTCGGGAATGGTAAAGTCATGGTATGCAAAGCACCTCAAGTCTGCTAAAAAAACAGCTATGAAGTTTGTCTGCGTTCTATCCCCTCAACGGTTGCTTTGTACTGGTATGGCATTGCTCGCTGCAATCGAGTGTAGCGCGTGGCTCGCTCCCTATGCCGCGCGGGCAAAAACTCCTGGGGAAAATTATTCGTCTCTGCCGCCGAAAATCCTCGCTAGTAACGATGTTAATTGCAATGGCGGACGATCGTCCGAAACTCGCTGTCGAGTCGGCGGTTTGTTCGTCAAAACTCCCAATACGACCCCTGAACAAGTCTTTCCTCTCAAGCAGACAGAAGTTAAAGCCAAAATCGCTGGCAATATCTCCCGCGTCGAAGTTGTTCAGAAGTTTGAAAATCCTTTTCCCGAATCTATAGAAGCTGTTTATGTATTTCCTTTGCCCGACGAAGCGGCCGTGGACGATATGGAAATTCAAATAGGTTCACGAACTGTTAAAGCTGATATCAAACGCCGCGAGGAAGCTTTGGAAATTTACGAACAAGCCAGAAAGCAAGGCCGGACTGCGGGTTTGTTGGAACAAGAACGCGACAATATTTTTACTCAGTCTCTCGCTAATATCAAACCGGGAGAAAAAATTGAAGTTACGATTCGCTACACCGAAAGTCTCAAGTTTGCCGGCGGGGATTACGAATTTGTGTTTCCAATGGTGGTAGGGCCGCGCTATATTTCGGGAAATTCGACCCCCCCCAACCCCCCCTCAACAAGGGGGGGGCAGGGGGGGGTTAATGCCGATGCCGATCGCATTAACCCGCCTGTCTTGCCTCCAGGAAGGCGATCGGGTCACAATATTGCTGTTTCGGTAGAAATAGATGCCGGAGTTGCGATCGGGGATGTCCGATCTACTTCCCATCAAATTACCACTCACCGCAGCGGCAATATTGTGCAAGTCCAATTAGCCAATTCTGACACAATTCCCAATAAAGATTTAATTCTGCGCTATCGAGTCGCGGGCGAAAATACTCGGGCAACTATTTTGACTCAATCCGACAAGCGGGGCGGTCATTTTGCTACTTATTTAATTCCGGCATTAAACTACAAAACTAATGAAATTGTACCTAAAGATGTCGTGTTTCTAATGGATACTTCCGGTTCTCAGCAGGGCGAACCGCTAGCAAAATCTAAGGAGTTGATGCGCCGCTTCGTTGAAGGACTGAATCCCAACGATACTTTTACTATTATTGATTTTGCCAACACTGCGAAAGCGCTTTCAACAACTCCTTTAGCAAATACGCCAGCCAACCGACAAAGTGCTATTAATTATATCGAGAAGTTGCAAGCTAACGGCGGCAGTGAACTGCTTAACGGCCTTCAAACAGTGATGAATTTTCCGGCGGCGGCAACGGGAAGGCTGCGGAGTATTGTACTAATTACTGACGGTTACATTGGTAATGAAAATGAAGTGCTAGCGCGGGTTCAGGGGGGTCTGAAACCGGGAAATCGACTTTATAGTTTTGGTGTCGGCGGTTCGGTGAATCGGTTTTTGATTAACCGTTTGGCGGAAGTGGGAAGAGGCACGTCTCAAGTAATTCGTCAAGATGAACCGTCAGCAGAAGCGGCAGAAAAGTTTTTTCGAGAAATTAACAGTCCGGTATTGACTAATATTCAAATTAGTTGGGAAGGAATGGGGGAAAAACCGGAGATTTATCCGATCGCACCCCCAGACTTGTTTGCCAGTGGGCCGCTGGTTTTGTATGGAAAAAAGACCGATCGAGCTAACGGCGAACTTCGCATCCGCGGCACTCTTGCCGGCGGCAAAGCTTACGAGCAAGTTTTACCTGTTAATTTTGCTCGAACCGGCGGGCGGCAGCGGGAGTCAACATCAGTCGCAGCAACCCCTACGGATTTTGGCAATTCGGCGGTAGCTCAGCTTTGGGGTCGATCGCGCATTAAAGATTTAATGAATCAAATGTTTGGTGGGGAGACTAAATCTCTGGTGGAAGCTGTAACTAATACTGCTCTGACTTATCGGTTGCTGTCGGAATACACGGCTTTTGTGGCAGTGAGCGAAGAAGTGCGAGTCGAACCAGATGGAACTCGCCGCCGCGTGCAAGTGCCTGTGGAATTACCGCAGGGTGTCAGCTATGAAGGTATTTTTGAGTCCGAGGGGGCTGAGCCAACTAGAGGCGGCTCTCGTCGCAGCGTTACCTCGAATCGCAACTCGGCACCGGTGAGTCCAGCTCCTGTTATGCCGCCGCGGCCGGAAAGTTACGGTGAGTTGCAACCATCGCAGCCCAAGGCTTCTCGCCTCCAAGTAGTTAGCGCCGAAGGGTTGGATGCCGGGGCGATCGCCGCTTTGACTCAATACTTGCAATCTGTCAATCTCCCGGCGGGGGTTGGCGGTGAAATGGTGTGGGAGTTATCGGTACAAGACGGCCGTATTGCCCGAGCGGCGATCCTCTTCGAGGGCTTCGCTAACGACACTCAAACCTCGACGCTGCAAGCAACAGACGCCGTAGAGACTCTCAAGAAGGCCTTGAGTTCCTGGCAACCTCCGGCAGGATTCAAGGGCTCGCTGCGCCTGAAGTTGCGAATCACGGTCGATCGTTAAGCAATGACTATCTATGTCAAAAAACATTAACTTTTAATTCAAAAATACCGAAAGTGCGATCGGTACCGCGAGGAAGATATAAAATCTTTATTAAGAGATTGCCTTTAAACAGAAAGTAATGTTATGGGGATTTGTACCGTTTGAGGCAAATGCTGAAACAGTCTAATTTCTAAAACAGTTCCCTTTCTGAAACAAGCTTAACAGTAAAGATTTCTGGATCGACACCCCTCAATCATAGAAGGTATCACCCCCTATGGAAGTTAGCGAACTGCTCAACAATTACGAAAAAGGACAAAGAGACTTTAGCGGAGCCGACCTCAGCGGGGCAAACCTCAGCGGAGCAATCTTAATCGGAGTCAACTTTTCGCGAGCTAATCTTTCTGCGGCGAACCTCAGCAGAGCTTTTCTCACCAAAGCAACACTCAAAGGCGCACAGATGCAGAGAACAAATCTGACTTTTGCCAAAATGGGCGAAACCAAACTCTCATGTGCAGATTTGACAAAAGCTAATCTCAGCGGAGCTTTTTTGGTAAAAGCAAAATTGCCGAGAGTAAAGTTAAGCGGCGCAACTTTAACGGGCGCAAACCTGCGGGGTGCTGTGTTGTGGAATGCCAATTTGTGCAGCGCCGACTTGCAATTAGTTAACTTCCTGGGCGCGAATCTGACGGGAGCTAATTTTAAATGGGCAAACCTTTACGGTGCAAGGCTCAACAGTGCAAAACTTTTGGGAGCTCAATTAACCGGAGTGAGTTTGCGGCGAGCGCAGTTGACAGGGGTGAATCTCTGCGGTGCAGATTTGAGCGGCGTTAACGTGAGTGAAGCTAAACTGATGGGAGCTAATTTAGAAGGCTCGAATTTGGCGGGGGCAAATTTTAGCGCGGCTCAATTGCGGGGGGTGAAGTTGGCAGGTGCAAACTTAACCGGGGCTAAGTTGAAGGGAAGTTGTTTGAGAGAGGCAAATCTGAATTGGACGAAGCTGTGTCAAGCTGATTTGATGGCAGCAGATTTGAGCGAGGCGACGTTAATAGGAGCTAATTTAGATAATGCTTTGTTGGCGGGAGCTATTTTGCCGGAATCTACTAGGCGCTATTTTTCCTTAGCTGGAGCGGGCAAAGTCAATTCTTGGGAAGCTACCGAAATAAAAAATGGGTAATGGGGAAGGAAGAATCGGAAATTTTGGGCGATGAAATCGGGAGGATCTCATATTTGTAAAAACACTTCTTCTGGCTCCTTCCTTTTTCCTCTTTCCTCCTGCCTCCTGCCTCAAAACAGAGATTTCTACCTGGGCTGCTTTCATTGAGATGCTCCCGAGCAAATCTGGTAACTGCGGAATTATAGGCGAGTGCCAGCGTCCCGATCGCACTGCTTGAAAATCAATGGACGAACTCGCGCAAAAAAAACCTGGTTTTGTACCGAGATTTAGGGTTTAAACCAAGTATTTTGCTTGAAAAACCCGGTTTCTCGGCCTCGGTGCGTAAGTCCTACAATCTAAAAATTAAAATTGTTATGACTGTTAATTTTGGGGTGGTGCTGGTAACTGCAGCATCGGAGGCGGAGGCAGAGAATCTCGCTAAATCTCTAGTTGAACACAAGCTGGCTGCTTGTGTGAGTTTGTCACCCATTCGCTCTGTTTATAGTTGGCAAGGCGAGATTCATGCCGAGTCAGAGTGGCAGTTGGTGATTAAAACTGATTTGGCTAAATTTGAGGCTTTAAAAACAAAAGTTCAGGAACTCCATTCCTATGAAGTTCCCGAAATTATTGCTATTCCTATTATCGCTGGCAGCGATGCTTATCTGAATTGGCTGGGACAATCTTTAAGTTTGCAGTCAAGGCTTTAGTCCTAAATTATCCAATGAAGAGGAACTGAAGCCTTTACTAAAAACGGTCAGAAACCTAGGAATTATGACTGGTAGGGCCGATGACGCCGATTTTGTGGCGAAAACTTAGTTCGCCGCCGAACCAGCCTGTAACGCCCAGCAAGGTTGCCACGACGAGCGATATTGCTAAACCTGTAAAGACGATCGGCTCAGCCGGATTTCCTTGTCGCAACACCAGGTTAATCAGGGTAAGTACCATAGCCGCCACATTGCCGCCCATGTGCAACCAGCCAGCACTGCGCGAGCGCACTCTTTTAACTTTGAAAAAATCTAAAAAGCCCGTGATTGCGGCCAAAATCCCCGCAGCAAAACCGACACCGATCAGCCAAACCGAAGCTCTCGCCCAAAACGGATCGCTTGTCAGCCAATAACCGATGTCCGAACCGGCTGCTCCTACTAAAAAGGCTACCGGAAAGATGACGATGATGGGGTGGATGGGATGGCCTGCAACTGAAAGGGTACTCGTAATGCCGGCGTCGCGATACTCTGTGTCGTCACTTTCGAGAATCGGCGGAATATTGGGATAGGGCGTACTATTTCTTTGATTTGTTTCCATGATTTCTACCGATAACTTTTGTACAACAAACCCGTTTTTATTGGATTGAAATTAATCCCAAATCCGCTCGCCATTTTCGTCAACCCGGGCCTGCCTAATTGCGTCAGAAATTTCGTCGGCGTCTTTGACGTGGTGCAGGGCTTTCTTTTCCCCATCCGGTTCTTCTACGATCACATAAGTTGGAACTGTAACTGTATCTCCCGTGATGTCTGGCACGTGGTCTACCGCTAGTTGCTGGGCTTTTTCTTCGATGGTTTGCGGTTCGTCGGCAATGCGATCGCCCGGATTGGCACTGCGGTTAATATCTTTTTTCTCGCCCGGTTTGTCGATACTCATAAAACCTCTCTGGTGTTTCTAAATTTTTTGCTGATGCTGGCTGTAATTCCTACTATTGAACGAAAAATATCCCTGCGCCAACATCTCCCGAGGGGTGGAAGTTTCTGTTATGCCGATCGCAGGCAGCCTCTACCTACAGGAAGAGGCTTTTCTGCTGGTTCGGAAAAAACCTAAGCTAAAATCTAAGCATGATATTTTCCTTACCTTTGAGTTGCCCATGAAAAGTTACGATTGGATTGTTGTCGGCGGCGGCATTACGGGTGCGGCACTGAGTTACGAACTGGCAAAAAAAGGTTTTGCTGTGCTGCTTTTGGAACGAGATGCTACGAGGCAAAATGCTACTCGTTTTAGTTACGGCGGCTTGGCTTATTGGTCGGGAACTACTGATTTAACTCGGCAATTGTGTGGCGAAGGTATCGAACGCCACCGCAATTTATCGGCGGAATTAGATGCTGATACTGAGTTTCGGGAGTTGGATTTGTTGCTGACAATTGATGCGGGCAGTGATGCCGAAAAAGCGGCGGCTAATTACGCGCATTTTGCGATTCCTCCGCAGCTTTTGAGCGTTGCAGAAGCTGGCGAGTTGGAACCTTTGTTGAATAAAAGCGCGATCGCCGGAGCTCTGACTGTGCGTCACGGTCACATTTCGCCGACTTCCACAAATAAAGCTTACTGTCAAGGGTTTATGCGGTTGGGAGGAACTATAGAATTTGCTGAAGTAATTGGGTTGATCGAAGAGGGAAATCGGATTTCGGGAGTCCAGACGGCGCAGGGAATTTATTGTTGTGAAAATGCGGTTGTTTGTGCAGGAGGTTGGAGTCGGAGTTTCCTAAAAGCCGCTGGTGTTTCTGTGGGAGTTTATTTTACTCGCACGGAGATTTTAGAAACTGCACCTGTGGATTTGAAACTCAGGACTTTGGTGATGCCTGCGGTATTAAAACGTTTTGAATTGGAAGCTGAATCGAGTAGAATTGAGGTGGATTTTCTTTGGGATGAACCTGGTAAAGAGTTGCTGTCGCCGATTTTAGATTCGGGTGCAATTCAGTTTAATGATGGCAGTTTGCGGATCGGGCAATTGTCGCGCGCTTTGAGCGATTTGAATGCTAAAGTCGATCGCGAAACCAGCGAAACGGCAATTCGTGCAGGAATCAGCAAGGTTTTGCCTGCTTTGGCAGGTTTACCGGCAACTTGGCAAGAGTGTATTGTGGCATTTAGCGCTGATAATTTGCCCGTAGTGGGGCCGATTGCCGATCGCCCGGGATTGCACGTTTTTTCGGGTCTCAGCAATCCTTTGGCTATTGTACCTGCTTTGGCTGAGCGATTTGCCAATTGGGCGGGGGGAGAAGAAGATAGGGCGATCGAGCTTTTATCTCCCGATCGATTTATCGCAGAAGGAAGAAGGCTTTAGTTATCGTCGCGAGAGAAGCCAGAAGCTATCTTCCGCAATGGTTTGGGCCGTGAAAAACGTTTTATTCTCACCGCCGGCGCGCTGGTTATATGACTAATGACTCATTACTAAAAAAGGCAGCGCGACAATAAATGTAGTACCTTTACCTAGTTCACTTTCCACACTTATTGTACCGCCGTGCAGGTCAACTATGTGTTTGACAATGCAAAGTCCCAACCCCGATCCTTTAATCTTGCCGACATTAGCACCCCGTTCAAACTGCTGAAATAATTTCCCCTGATATTCCGCTGTCATGCCAATCCCTTCATCTCTAACGCAAAAAATTACTTGTTTACCCTCACAGCTTAATTCTAAACATATATTCCCACCATTAGGAGAATATTTGATAGCGTTTGAAAGCAAATTAGTTAGGAGGTGTTGCAGCAGTTTTGCATCCAGATTTGCTTGGATTTTTTCTGTTTGATTGCGGAAAGCTACTGAGTGTTTTTGAGTAGCGAGGGGTTGGATTTCTTCTAAAATAGATTTGCACAAATCAATCACATTTACCGGATTTAAGTTCAAGGAAAGTTTGCCGGATTCGGCTTTGCCGATCATTAAAATTTCCTCCAGCAATTCACTCATATTGCTGACGGCTTTTTTTATACGTTCGACATTTTTATTGGTCGTTCCTGGGGTTTTATGCAATTCGCTATCTTCCAACATTTCAGCCGATAGCTGTATGGTAGTTAGAGGAGTGTTTAAATCGTGGTATGCCATTGAAATAAATCGAGACCTGTTTTCGCTTTTGGCTGCTGCTATTGCAATTAGTTGTTGCATTTTAACGGCTTCTTGATGTTTGCTCAGCGCTATCTTGATGGTGGCGTGCAGTTCTCTTTGTTTAAACGGTTTGAGGAGGTAGCCGTAAGAGCCAGTATTTTCGGCTCGCTGCAAAGTTGCGTCATCGGCATAGGCAGTTGTATAGATAATTGGGATATCTAATTCTTGATTAATTATTACTGCTGTTTCTATGCCGTCAATGTCGCCTTTGATGACTATATCCATTAAGATTAAATCGGGTTCCAATTCGCCTGCGCGCTGGATGGCATCGGCTCCTGAAGAAACGATGTCTGCGATTTTATATCCCAACTTTTCTAATTTTTGGGCTAAACTTTTAGCAATTAATAGTTCGTCTTCAACAATCAAAATATAAATTGCTTTTTCTGCAAAATCCATAATTTTAGAACCTTTGAGAGTAGTTTAACTCGTTAAATTTTAGGTGAAAGGCTGTGCCAGTTTGGCTTGACAGTTCGATGCTTCCTTCTAACTGCTCAGTTAAAGTGCAGACAACTTGAAAGCCCATTGAGTTAGTTTTCCGAAAATCTAAGTTTTGAGGAAAGCCGATCCCGTTGTCCTTAACTAAGAGGTTGATTTCTCCATCGCCCGTTTGATAACATTCTACACTAACTGTACCGCTAGTGCCATCAGGAAAAGCGTGTTTGAGGGTATTTGAAACCAATTCATTGGCAATTAAACCGCAGGGACTAGCAGTTTCAATATTTAGGTAAATTGGTTCAGCTAATACCTGCAACTGAATGCGATTGTCACTAATATTGTAAGAGTGAAACAAGTTACTTACTAAATCTTCGAGATATTCGCCAAAATTGATTTGCGCCAGGTTAGTAGATCGGTACAGTTTCTCGTGAATCAGAGCCATAGAGTAAAGGCGATTCTGACTTTCTTCAAACATCTTGGCTATTTGCTGGTCGGCAACTGTGTTAGATTGCAATTCTAACAGACTGGCAACTACGCAGAGGTTGTTTTTGACGCGGTGGTGAATTTCTTTGAGCAAAATTTCTTTTTCTTTGAGGGAGTTTTTCAAATTTGCTTCTGCTTGTTTGCGATCGCTCAGTTCAGCTTGCAGTTGCTGGTAGAGTAGAGATTGCTGAATGGCGATCGCTAATTGATTCACCAACTGCTGAAATAAATTCATTTCCCATTCTTGCCACTGGCGAGGGCGATCGCATTGATGGGCAATCAGCAATCCCCAAAGCTGGCTGTGCTGAATAATCGGCACTACTAACTTTGCCCTAACTTCAATTTCTTTCATAAACTCCATCACACAAGGTGTAATGCTGGGAGAATCTAGTTCGGAAATTGCAGAAATTCGCCCTTGCAAATAAAGCTGATAACTTTCAGGCGGAAAAACTTCTTCGCCAAAAAATCTATCCACGAGTTGGCTGCATCCTTCTGCCACGGCTTCAGCAATGACTCGCCCGCCGCTTTTGGGTAAAATTTGATAAACCAAAACTCGATCGGCTAACAATACTTGCTGGAGTTCGGCAACCGTAGTATTGAGAATTTCTTCTAATTGCAAAGACTGGCGGACGCGACGGGCGATCGCCTCCACGAGCCGTTCTCGCTCAAACTGCTGTTGCAGCGCGATTTCGGCATATTTAGAATTGGTGATCTCGGCGGCGTAACCAATAATTTCGATCGGAATGCCCCTGCTGTCAACCAATAGTTTCAGTTCGGTTCGCAGCCAGCGGTAAAGTCCATCTCGGTGCAGAAAACGGTACTCGCAAATGCAATTTTTACCCTCGGACAAATTAGAAAAGTTTACTAAAAATAGTCGCCGGTCTTCAGGGTGAATTCGGCTCGACCAAAATTTAGAATCTGCTAACATTTCTTGGGGTTCGTAGCCAACGATTGCCTTAACGTTGTCGCTAATGTAAGTAGTACAAAAATCTCCTGTAGGTGCGGCAGTAAAAATTACCGCCGGATTAGAAGCCAGTAAAAATTGCAGGCGTTCTTTTAACTGCTGAAATTCCATTTCTGCCCGCTTGCGATAACTGATATCTTCGAGCGCCCCCATGCTGTAAAGAGGAATTCCCTCGCGGTCGCGGATCAGCGTCATCGTCAAGTTTGCCCAGATCAGCTCGCCATTCTTCTTAATTAAGCGTTTTTCGATCCCGAAGCGAGAAATATTGCCGCAGACCAACTCCTTGACTTGCTCGAGCTCTGCTTGTAAATCTTCTGGATGCGTGAGTTCAGTAAAAGTCATGGTCGCCAACTCCGAATCGCTGTAGCCCAACATCTGGCGGTGAGCTTCATTCACTTTGATAGTGCGGTAGTCGCGCACGCTTGTCAAACCGATCGCGATCGGAGCATCGTCAAATAAGTTGCGAAACTTTTCCTCGCTTTTTTGGAGTGCAGCTTCTGCCTGTTTGCGAGCGGTAATGTCTCGGGCGACCCACATCACCCGCTCAAACTCCAGCGGCGAAATAGTGGCATCAAACCAAAATAACTTGCAGCCAATTTCCATCATGTATTCAACTCTGTGGCTTTGGCCAGACTCCAATGTTTGGCGAATGTGACTCAGGGCAAAATTAGCTTCGGCTTCTGGAAAGATTTCGGCGAGGGTTTTGCCCAGCACTTCATTAGCCGGTTTGTACAGCAGTTCGGGAGCCGTGGGGGCTATTTTGAGGTAGCGGCCGGTTGCGTCGAAAACCAGCACGATATCCGTCATGGCATTAAACAGCGCCAGCAGTTCTGCTTCGGAGTTTTGGAGTTTTTCTTCGGTCAATTTGCGATCCGTAATGTCGGTATCAGTGCCAGTCAGGCGCAAAACCTTGCCGGAAGCCGATCGGATCGCGCTGCCGCGGGCAAGTATCCAGCAGGTGCTCCCGTCTTTGCACAGCATCCGGTGTTCTACTTGATAAATTTCTGTCACACCTTCTAGATAAGCCTTTACTGCTTCCTCGACTGCAACTCGATCGTCGGGATGAACGTGAGACACCCAATTTTCCATGCGGTTGGGAATCTCTGCATCCTGATAGCCCAACAAAGCTTTCAAAGACGGAGCAATGTAGATTTCGTCGGTTTCCAAATTCCAGTCCCAAACCCCCACTTTGCCAGCCGATACTGCCAGTTCGTACCATTGAGTCCGCTGCTGGACTCGTCGTTCTAACTCTGCATTGAGCTGCTGCAAAGCGATTTCTGCTTGTTTGCGCTCCGTGACATCGCGGCCTGCTGCTTGATACTCGACGATTTCTCCGCTCTGGTTGAATATAGCCCGATCGATCCACTGCTGAGTGCGAATTTCCCCGCTCGGCAAAATGACTCGGTGTTCGCACGTAAAAACAGGCTTTTCGGGAGACACAGAAGTATATTGCTCTTGAAAAAGTTTTCGGTCTGGTTCTGGGATCGCCGTCATGAAGCTGTTGCCGAGCAAGTCTTCTGGTTGCGCGCCGAAATAACGGCAGTAAGCTTGATTGACAAAAGTTATTTTACCGTCGGGGAGGTAGCGGCAAATCAGTTCGGTTTGGTCTTCCACAATTGCCCGGTAGCGCGCCTCGCTCTGCTGCAAAGCATTTTCGGCATTTTTGCGATCGCTGACTTGTTTGGCGATTTCTGACTGGTTTTCTAATATTTCACACTGTTTTTGCTGAAGTTTTACAACTTTTTGCTGCAACTTTTTGACTCGCCTGTAAATTTCTCGGCGTATTTTTTTTTCGCTGACTAAACCTACGGGCTGACCCCGTTCGTCCACAATTGGCAAGCAATCGATCGAGTGTTGACAAAATAGCTTAAATGCGGTAAAAACATTTGTAAATTCTGATTCTTTTAAGACAATTAAATTCCGCCTCATGGCGTCGGCGACTTTCATTGTTTGCCATTCGTTTTCGGCGGCGAAGTTTAGGACATCTTCCGGGCTTAGCAGTCCGACTAGCTGATTTTCATCGACAACTAAGACGCAACTAATCGAGGCTTTTACCCTTTCGTTTGAGTGCGGCGGTGAATTAGTCAGCGGACAAGGGTTTCTCCCCCCACGCATCAGGGCGATCGCATCCCCCAGGGAAGTAGAGGGCGCAACCGTCACAGGGTGGGGATCCACAACTTCGTCGGGCGATCGTAAATTTGCGGGCAAATTAGCAAATGGCATCAGTCTTGGCGAAAAAGTATTGCTAATTAACTTTAGCAACACTTTTTGTCCTCAGCCAGAGGACTGATGACTGATGAGTTATGACTGACATTATTTTTTCCTAACTAGAATATAAGTTTTCATTTTCCCTTTGCCTTTAACTTCAATAATTCCCCGTTCCTGAAACAAATATTTGTCTGCCAATAACTTATAAGTAGTTTCGCTGACTTGAATCCGCCAAGGCAAACCCTGAGATTCCATGCGGGAAGCAATATTTACCGTGTCGCCCCACAAATCGTAAATAAACTTCTTGATGCCAATTACTCCGGCAACAACCGGGCCGCTGTGAATGCCAATGCGTATGCTAAAATATTTATTATGGCTACCATTAAATCGGGCTATTTCTGCTTGCATATCTAGGGCCATTTGGGCGATATCCTCTGCGTGGTCTGCGCTGGGTTCCGGTAGTCCTCCTACTGCCATATATGCGTCGCCGATAGTCTTAATTTTTTCTAACCCGTGCCGTTGGCACAAAAGGTCGAATCCTGAGAAAATCTGATTGAGTATCTCCACGAGTTCGATCGGATTCATGACGGCAGACAAAGCAGTAAACCCTACAATGTCGGCGAATAAAACAGTCACTTCCGGAAAGTATTCCGCAATAGTAGTTTCGTTTTGTTTGAGGCGTTCTGCTATTGCCTGCGGCAAAATATTGAGCAGCAGCTTTTCGGATTTTTCTTGTTCTTCCCGCAAGGCATCTTCTGCTTGCTTCCGTTCCGTAATGTCGTGGTAACTCCAGACTCTGCCGATAATTTCATCTCCCAGCCGCTGCGGTTGCGAATAGCGTTCAAAAAATCTGCCGTCTTGAAATTCCAACAAGTCGTAACTTTCGGCTTCTGGCTGCTCGTAAAGCGATTCTATTCTTGCTTGAAATGCTTGAGGGTCTTTGAGTTGTTCCAGAAAAAAAGCGTTCATTGTGGCGTCATCTCGCAGTGCCATCACTTCGTTAGGTATGCGCCACATTTCCACAAATTCTCGATTGAAAGTGACTATTTTTCCGCTCCTGTCAATAGCTAAAATACCGTCCGCAGTAGAATCAAAAGTTGCTTGCAGCAGAGATACAGATTTTGCCAGGGCGTCTTCGGCCATCTTTCGAGCCGTAATGTCTCGCAAAATAGCGCGAATCGCTACTAGCGAACCTTCCGCAAATTTACAGCTTATGCTGCCTTCCAGCCAAATTTGTTCGCGATATTTAGTAATAAATATTGCTTGAATAGAGTCTGGATACAACGTCTTTTCATTTACGGTCTTTTTGGTAATAGCTTGAGAGAATATATCCAGAGACTCTTGGGAACTGTTGGGATGAATGATATCAAAAACAGTCATTTGAGCAATTTCGGCTTCGCTGTAGCCCAGAGTTTCCCGCCAAGCCCGATTAACATACAAAAAATGACCGTCTGCTCCAATACTTTGAATTAAGTCAGTAGCATTTTCAAATAAGTCTCGCAGTTGTTCTTCACTTTCCCGCAAAGCTATTTCCGCTTGCTTTCGCTTGATAAACTGACCGACTTGGCTACCGATTGTTGCCATTGTCTGAAGCAATTCTTCATCGAAAGACTGCACTTCCCGGCTAAAGAAAGTCATCACCCCCAAGACAGACCGAGCAGAATTTTCCGACTCGTAATCGCCCAAAATCGGGAAGCCAAAAGCTCCGTGCAGTCCTTCTTCGGCGGCGATTTCTCGGCGTAGAAACCTGTCGCTTTCTGTGACATCTGCAATCCACTGAGAGGAACCGCTGGCCCAAACGAGACCGGGCAATCCTTCGCCAAAGGCACAGGTCATTGTTTCAGCAAATTCGGCAAATTTGGGGATGGAAACTGAGCGTTTTTTCCAACTGGCGACGCACCGAAGCAAATTGGGGTCGGAAACAGCATTTATTCTGTTACTTCCTGACAGCAGTTTTTCCCCAGCTTCCGGCATCCAAAGTTCACCGGTATCCCATCCCAAACTGTCGCAAATTACGGGAATAATTGCTGCTAGAGCTTTTTTGATTGTTTCGGATGCCGACAGGATGCGAGTGGTGACGTACTGAGCTATTTTTCGCTTGCGGGCTCGCTGTCTGTCTGTAACATCGCGGCCGATGTACACGAAATCTTGGAGGGCGGCCCAAGAGCCAGAAATGCCTTTAATGTCAGCCGGAATCGCAGTACAGGAAAAGGCAACTGTTAGCTTTTCTCCGGTTTTTGCCGTGCAAATTACTTCGGCGTTAGTTTGCGATTGTTGAGGTCCCTCTTGGCTGACTGCTGGCAAAGAGGAACCCACAGCAGCAAGAGCATCTATTTGCTGGCCTACTAATTCCGATTCGCTGTAACCGAACAAATCTTGAGCCGCTTGATTGACTTTTTTAATTTTTCCCGTAGCCGTTGTTACCAACAAAACTTCTGCCATTGAAGTAATAATTTTTTCCACATAATTATTAGTAGCGGCTAAGGTTGTCAACAAAATATTCATTTCATTGGTAGCTTGGACTAGAGTTTGTTCCAAACCCATCCTATCGGTTACGTCTTCAAAAAATATAATTAATCTCTGATAATTATCGTCATTGCTGAACTCGACGATATACATATCAAAATAAAGCTGCAAGCCATTTTCTAATACCCGCGCGATTGCTTTTAATTCAAAATTGGGCAAACGTCTTTCAAAAATATCGATTAAAATTTCTTCAGTTCCCACCAATTCTGGAAAGGGAATGCGGACATCGTTGCCGGCGACTACTTCCTCGGGACTATCGGCAAACCGCTGCACTTTGAGAGAGATTTCTTGGATTAAAAAGTCTTTATCCAGTGCTAGGTACTCCAAGTGGTGGGGAACTAACAGTTTTTTTAATAAGGTTTTCATGTGAGATTGGTAGTAGTGAATGCGCCCTCTGTTGTACCGATTTATCTGAACTTAATCTATTTATCTCTGTTTGTAAAATGGAATTTTGACTACAAAGGTAGTGCCTAACCCTGTGTCGCTGGAAAAGTCGATTTTACCTCCGTGCAAGTCTACACACAGCTTCACTATGGATAAACCCAGTCCTGTACCTGGTATTTTTCCGACATTTTGCGCTCGGTAATAAGATTCAAAGAGTTGTTCTTTGTCCTCGATAGGAATGCCAATTCCTGCGTCTTTAATTTGAAATTTAGCTTCTTCATTGTCACAATTTAATTCAAAATAAATATTGCTGTCGATCGGCGAATATTTGACAGCATTTGAAAGCAAATTTGTCAAGATGTGCCGGAGCAATTTTGAATCGAGTGCGGGCCAGTGTTGTTTTTCCTCCGACTCCCGATCTTTTTTTTTCGCGGGCGCCACTAATTCTGGGCAAATAAAGTTAATTCTATGATTTTTTCCGTAACTCATTTTAATTGATTCTACTAACTCGCTGCAAAATTTTTGTAAGTCAACTGGTGCGGGATTGAATTCGAGTTTTCCGGCTTCAGCGCTGCTGAGCAACCGCATATCATCTAATAGCTGAGCCATGTGTTTAGATGCTGATTTAACGTGTTGGAGGTATTGTTGTTTTTCCGCGCTGGTGAATTGGTCGTCGTAGTCTTCGAGGATTTTTGTAGCAAATAATACTGTACTTAAAGGATTGCCGAATTCGTGAGCGAGCATTGAGAAAAAACGAGATTTTACCTGTCTGAGTTCTTGCTCTTTTGCCAAAGAGCGGCGAATTTCTATTTCTTGTTGCTTGCGTTCTGTGATGTCCCTGCCGATATAGATGAAATCGTAAAGTTCCTGTAATTCTGTCTGAATTGCCGAACAGGAAAATTCTACCCAAATTTCTTCTCCTGCTTTAGTAGTGCAGATTACTTCCAGTTCTCTGAGCAGCTCTTGATGACACAAAATATAGCGGTGGCGAGCTTGGTAAAGTAATTTTTCTTCGACTACTATTATGGAGAGGGGGTGGCCGATCAATTCGGCTTCGCTGTACCCAAATAAGGATTCTGCTGATTGATTGACTGTTTTGATAGTTCCTAATGTTGTTGTCACCAACAAAGCATCGCCCATCGAACTAATAACTTTATCTATATAATCTTTAGAAGCGGCTAAGGCGCTCACCAAAAGATTAGCTTCATTCGCCCTTTGAATCAAGGATTGCTTCATCACCATCTTTTCGGTGGCATCTTCAATCAAAATTAGCAATTTACTTGGCACATCTTCTTGTTCGCCTTCATGCTCAATAGCCAACATATCAAAGTATAAAGGGCGGTTGGGATCGGCAAATCGAGCGATACCTTTGAGTTCAAAACTCGGCAGCCGTCCCATAATGATAGACATGAGGATATTTTCTATGCCAATCAATTCGGGAAAACTGATGCGAGCATCTGCACCGGGTATCGCGTCGCCCGAAGTATCGGCATAATGGTGGAGTTCGGCGGAGGTTTCCTGAATAATGAAATTGTGATTTACTAACAAATACTCTGTTTGCCGTGGCTCCAACAGCTTTTTCAAAAGGGGGTTCATACTTGTTCTACCATTGTGTAAGCTAGTTTATAGAAGATTTCGTCAACGTCTTTGCCTGTTTTAGCAGATGTCGCGTAAACTGCTATTACTTTGTCTTGACCTATCGAATGGGATATTTCCACTAGCAGCCCCAATTTTTCCTCGTCAATCAAGTCTACTTTGTTCAAAGCGACGATTATTGACCCTTTAGGATTGACTGAAGAAAAAAGCTGAATGTGTTCGGAGATTCGCTCTATTGTTTCGGAGCGGCTGACATCGGCAACGATTAAAACGCCGCTAGCTCCCTGCAAGTAAGTCGGTGCTATTCCTTTGAATTTTGTATGCCCTTCTAAGTCCCAAATTAGCAACTGTGCAGTCACGTTTTCCCGCTGTTTTACGCCTTCTAATTCTACGCTTTTGCGGGAAATTTTTACTCCCACAGTGGACAGGTACTGGTCGCTGAATTGCCGATCGACAAAACGGCGGATTAGGCTGGTTTTGCCGACGCCAAAGTCGCCGATCATGCACATTTTTTTAGATATAGTAACTGACATAATTATTTACTGTTTACGGTCTTGGTTATTGGTTCAAATAGCACGCATCTGCTTAAAAGTAGCGGTTGATTGGGTTCCAAGCCGGGAGGAGGATTTGTGCTGCCGACCGTTTGGAGGCGCTTCGGGTCAGCACCTTGTCGCACTAAAGCATCTCGCACTGCTGCGGCACGCTTGACCGACAACTGTTGATTTGTAACAAGTTCTCCAGTTCGATCGCTGTGCCCAATTATCTTAATATGTTTTTGAGGATATCGATCCATGAAATTTTTGACACTGGCGATGATTTCTCCATATGTAGAGTCTAATTTTGTGCTTCCTGGGTCGAAGTAGATGCGGGTTGTAATTTTAAGAGGCTCTAATTTAACAGTGCTGATGACCGACTGAACACCGGGAATTTGCTTGAGGGACTGAGCTATTTTCTGTGCGTCTGCACCGTCCCTGACCGTGCCCTCTACTGTAACTTTGCGGTCGCCGTACCGAGTAGAAATTAAAACGCCCTCTCTCTGGTTCAAAACAGCGGTAATCCGCTGCACCTCGGCCGCTGCCAAAACTGGATCTGGGGGGACATCTACAGCTAGAATCCTATTATCTAATTGCAATTTCGGTGCAGTTGATGCGGCTATTTTTTCGGCTTGTGCCCGCAATTCTTGATTTGGCAACTTACCGGTTAGCTTTAAAGTTTTGCCATCAACTGCAACATCTAAGCGGTAAACTGCTAATTCGGGAGTGGATGCTAAAGCTGCGATGGCATTTGCTTCGAGGCGGCGCTCAACACTGCTGCGGTACTGATAAATTCCCCAAGGTACTAAGATGAAGCTCAAGGCAGCTAAACTGATAACGGCTAGGGCGATCGGAGGTTTGGTTGATTTTTCCGTTTCCAGCGGGTCGAATAAAGTTTTTATGTACGGGTGCAGCGACTCGGGTACAGTACCGGGGTCGCCGTTAAACTCGTGAATTACTTTAGCGTAATTAAGGATGATATTACTAACTGTTTGCCGCAGTTTGTTGATGAACGACTGTGGCGGTTCTCCTTTGATCACGACTGCCATGTAGCAATATCCCGCTACTTCTAGCATAATTTTTGAGTCGCCATATTCAATTTGATTTAGTTCTGAAACTTCTCCCGGCTGCACGATGCACTCGTTAACAAAGCTGCGAATAGCTGTGAGCATTCCTGCTACCATTTCTGATTCTAACTGGTAGCTTTCTGAGTTTTGAACTTCGGAAATTATCAAGCCAGATGCTTTGTGAATTAAGAATGCTGCTTGGACGGTAAAGGGTACTGATTCTTTGAGGATTAATTCGGCTTCGGAGACTCCTTGTACTTTGGAGCGAATTTTGCGCTGAACTCCTTCGACGCTGAGGGCATTTGACACTTTTTCATTGATTGTCTTGATAGCTTCTGCCATGTATCTGGAAATAGTATTGCCAATTACCGGATAGAGGGCATCGACCATTGCGTCGCGTTCGAGTTCAATTTGGGCTGTAATCGCTTTGCCCATTTCCGGGGCGAGGGCCTGGGCGATCGACTCTTGGTCGAGGCGAATTTGCTCTTTAATTGCCAGACCGATTTCTGGGGCGATCGCCTTAGCAATATCCGCTGGCGAATTGACTATTTGTTGAGCAAGTGCGTCGGGCAGCAGTTCAGCTATTGCTGCACTCATTGCCGACTTGTTTTCCTGAGTTTTTGCCCTAATCACTTCGTCAATAATTGGCCCGATCGTCTTGACAACTTCTTCTCGGGAATCAGCAATTTTGCGGCTGAGAATTTCTGCGATCCAAGGCAGCATCAACTCAATCAACTCTTGGGGATCGTAGATTTGGTGCTCCAATTTTCCTAATTTATCGTCGATTTTTGCCATCAGGTGGCGCACCCCCGGCAAGTCGTTTTCTGCCAGCAGATTTTTGACTTGCTCGATATCTGATATTTTCGAGCCGAAAATCAGATTTTGCAGCGTTTCCATCGCGCTGTCGGCTTGATTTAAGTCTTGTTTAATTTGGCCTAATATTTCTGTCGGCTGTTCTAGTAAGTTTGGGATTTCTCGATCCGAAACCATCGCAGCATCTAAATATCCAGTTTCTGGTGGATTTGAGACTGGGGAAACTATGGGGTTATGGGGAATTACCGAGAATTTTGACTCGGTTTCGGGAGGGGAAACATCCTGTAAATGCCGATCGAACCGCTGGGATTTTTGAGCCTGTACTTCCTGTAGAGAATCTTCCATTGTCAAGTTAGACAATTCTTCGACAGGCTTTGATTTCTCCTCCAAATCCGGCTGGGCGATCGCGGAAACATCTATAGTTTTGGCAGAGGAATAGTTTCTTTCGAGTTCTGAAGTGTTGAGTTTTTGAGTAGCGAATAGCAAATTTTTGAACTTATCTTGAACATCCCAGGAATCGCCAGACTCTGGTTCGCGAGATCCAGTTTCGGGCAGACTCGCTGCAACTTCCTCTTGCTTGTCTGAAGAAATACCTAACAAATCCATCAACCCGCCGAGATCCCCAGCTCGATCTTTTTCGCTGCTGCTGTCACCTTCTGGCTCTGCATTTTGCTGGTTTGAACCAGCAATAATTTTGAGATCGACTAACAGATTCAGCAACGGTTCTAGCTGGGCGGCTGCATCCGCAGCGGACTCGTCAGGTTTAGAAACAAAACCCTCTAACTCATTGTCGTCAGCCGGATTTTCTTTCGATAAAGCCATGCGTTATTATCCGTGATGGTGGCGCTCCGGCAACAGAAATTCGGTATTTAACTTATTATCAGCAACGCCTTTAAGTTCGGGGACAAATTCTGTTCCTTTGAGCCTCATGCCGAGTTCAAACAGAATTTCTGCCATGTCGTCTCGGGAAACTTTAACATCTCTGAGCATGGAAAAGCGGCGATCTAGTTCTTCAAAAACCTGTGTTTTCAAAGTGCGGGTTTCTTCAGATAGTCGCTCTCTGGTTTGGGAGAGTTCGTCGCGAAGCGAACTGGTTTGATTGTCTAAAGCTTCGTCGAGGGCTTCCATGCTGCTGGAGAATTTGCGGTTAACGCGATCGACTTGCTGACGGATGTCTGCGCTTTCTTCTTGAGTGTTTGAGGTGAGCGATTTAACTTTTTTTTCTAACGAATCAACCGCAGCCCTCATTTCTCCTGAAAGAACTGTTTTTACTTGTTCGATGCGAGCTTGCATATCTTGCTGCATCATCGACAAGTCGGAATCTATTTTATCGAAGCGATTGTCGTATTCTCTAAGCTGCGCTCCAAAAATTATATCGCGAATCTGGTCGATATTTCCCAGCCGTTCCCGCATTTCTTCTTTAGTTATTTCGGCCATACTTGTACCTGGAATCTCCGGAGATTGTGAGTTTAAGAACTGTGCTAGTGATTTATGAAAGTTGTTGGCGGCACTAGCTTTTTTGAGTGGGCGGGCTTTTGTTGTTTGAACTCTCACCCCTGCGTCGGGGATGGGATTTTTTAGAATTTTGACTCTAAATATTCTGAGATTCAAATTCTTGAGCCAGGTTTTGTCACCAAAAATGGCGGTTTGCTATCCTTGCCTGGCAGCAAGCTCACAGAAGCGTAGACTTTCCTGCTATACAGCGGGGTAGGTTTTAATGTCTTGACTGACATCTTCAATCATATCGCATCTTGAGTGTGCCTCATACCACAGCGCTGGCGCCGCGGCAAAAAGCTGCGGCTGCGATCGCACAGGTCTTATGTATAAGATATAACTCAAAAACTGCACCGATCGATCGCGATCGACTCCGAGGGGAGTTTCTTTTCAGCAGAAATCATTTATGCAGTCGAACTCTGCCCTCTCTCCCTCTCTAACCCTCTCCTCCTGCGATCGCCCTATAAAAATTCATAGGGCCCGATCGACAGCGACCAGACCCAATAATATGAGAGCTTTGTTTTTTCTAACAAACGAAATGTGTTTCCGGTGGAGAACTTTTACTTACTAGGGTTTACAACTTGTCCAGCTTTACTTTTAATCGCAACTACAACTAAGCCTGACTCGATTGCGGTTTGGCTTGACTGCTCGATCGGCAGTTCGCCACTATTCCAAGTTGTGTTCGGTTAATTTCTGCTGCGCCTGGGAATCTAGACCGGAGACACCATGTCTATATCCTCGAAATTTGTTTCTAAATATAGCGACCTCCTTTCTCTTCCTGTCCCGGTGTCTATTATTAAGTTAGCACGAGCTTTCCGAGGAGTAAAGCACCATTTGCAAAACTTGATAGCTCTTTACATTACTAAGTATAATGATATGAATATCCAAATAGATGTAAGTTAGCACTCACGCACTCGCCCACAAAGAAACCGGGTTTTTTCACCCAGATTGAGGATTTACAGCCCGTGTATTTTGGTTTAAAAACCCGGTTTCTGGACACCCGTGCAAAAGTCCTATAAATTCTATTGTTGCTACATCTTTACATACTTAACAGTTCTTGTCATGTCTATTTCTCCTAAGTTTCTCAGTGGCAGCCAAATCCGCGAAACGTTTCTCGAGTTTTATGCCCAGCGGGGACATAAAATCTTGCCTAGCGCTTCTTTGGTGCCGGAAGATCCGACTGTGTTGCTGACGATCGCCGGAATGCTGCAATTCAAGCCGATATTTCTCGGACAGCGCGCCGCCGAATCACCGCGCGCCACGACTTCTCAAAAGTGCATCCGCACCAACGACATCGAAAACGTCGGCCGCACCGCCCGCCACCACACGTTTTTTGAAATGTTGGGCAACTTCAGTTTCGGGGATTATTTCAAGAAACAGGCGATCGCCTGGGCGTGGGAACTTTCCACGGAAGTTTTCGGCTTACCAGCATCCAATTTGGTTGTTAGCGTTTTCCGAGATGATGACGAAGCTTTTGCGATTTGGCGCGATGAAATTGGCATTCCGGGCGATCGGATTCAGCGCATGGGAGAAGATGACAATTTCTGGGAATCGGGCCCGACTGGCCCCTGCGGCCCGTGTTCGGAGATTTACTACGATTTCCACCCAGAAAGAGGCGACAATATTGACCTCGAAGATGATAGCAGGTTTATTGAATTCTACAACCTGGTTTTCATGCAGTACAATAAAGATGCAGAGGGCAATTTAACACCGCTGAAAAATCAAAATATTGATACTGGCATGGGACTGGAACGGATGGCGCAAATCCTCCAGAAAGTACCCAACAATTACGAAACAGATTTGATTTTTCCGATCGTTCAATCGGCGGCGGAAATTGCCGGGATTGATTACTACAATAGCGATGAAAAAATCCAGGTTTCGCTGAAAGTAATTGGCGATCACATTCGGGCTGTGGTGCACATGATTGCGGACGAAATTCGCGCGTCGAATGTAGGCCGGGGTTACATTTTGCGCCGGTTGATTCGCCGGGTGGTGCGCCACGGGCGAATGATTGGAATTCAGGGCGAATTTACGGTGCGGGTGGCCGAAAGTGCGATCGCCCTTTCGGAAGCAGCTTATCCGAACGTGCGGCGGCGGGAAGCTCAAATTAAGGCGGAATTGGCAAGGGAAGAGGCGCAGTTTCTCAAGACTTTGGAACGCGGAGAGAAGCTGCTGGAGGAAATTGTCGATCGCACGAAACAGCAAGCAAACCAACAAATCAGCGGTCAAGATGCTTTCACTCTTTACGATACCTACGGTTTCCCCTTAGAACTGACTCAAGAAATTGCTGAGGAACAGGGAATAACTGTGGATTTGGACGGCTTTGAAGCGGCGATGAAGGAACAGCAAACTCGCGCTAAAGATGCTCGCCAAACCATCGATTTAACCGTGCAGGGTTCTTTGGATAAGTTGGCTGAAACAATCCAGGGAACTGAGTTTGTCGGTTATGCTGAATTGTCGAGTTTAGCTGAGGTGGAAGTTATTTTGGTTGACGGCAAATCAGTCGAGGAAGCCGCTGTCGGCACTGAGGTACAAGTTGTTTTGAACCAAACGCCGTTTTATGCCGAATCCGGCGGACAAATTGGGGATAAAGGTTATTTGAAAAGCGGAGATAATGGTGATGGTTTGTTGGTGAGAGTTGATGATGTGAAGAAGGAATCGGATTTCTTCGTGCATTTCGGCTTTGTGGAACGGGGAACGCTGAAAGTTGGCGACAGTATTACTGCGAAAATTGACAATAGCGGTCGCCGCCGAATTCAGGCAAACCACACAGCAACTCACTTATTACAATCAGCTTTGCGAAAAATTGTGGACGATTCGATTTCGCAAGCTGGTTCGCTGGTGTCCTCAGAGAGATTGCGGTTTGATTTCAATTCTCCGCGCGCTGTCACAGCAGAAGAGTTGCAGAAAATTGAGGATTTAGTTAATAGCTGGATTGCTGAAGCCCACGCTGCTGAAGTTGCAGAAATGCCGATCGCCCTTGCGAGAGAAAAAGGCGCGACTGCGATGTTTGGTGAGAAGTACGGCGATGTGGTGCGGGTGATCGATTTTCCCGGCGTTTCGATGGAATTGTGCGGCGGGACTCACGTCAGCAATACCGCAGAAATCGGGCTGTTTAAGATTGTTTCCGAAGCGGGGGTAGCGGCGGGAACTCGCAGGATTGAAGCGGTTTCGGGACAAGCTGTTTTGGACTATTTAAACGTGCGGGATAAGGTGGTGCGCGATTTGGGCGATCGATTTAAGGCAAAGCCTGAAGAATTGCCGAACCGGATTACTAATTTGCAGAATGAGTTGAAGGATACTCAGAAACATTTGGCTGCTTTGAAGTCGGAATTGGCGATCGCGAAATCCGACCAGTTGCTGAGTGCGGCTGAGGATGTCGGCGAATTCAAAATCATTGTAGCTCAATTGGGAGATGTGGATGCAGAAGCGCTGAAAACTGCAGCCGAAAGATTGCAGCAAAAGTTAGGAAATGCTGCGGTTGTTTTGGCATCAATTCCTGAACCGGACAAGGTAAATTTGGTGGCAGCTTTTAGTCCCCAAGTCAATAAAAAAGGATTGCAAGCTGGCAAGTTTATCGGGGGAATTGCTCAAATTTGCGGTGGAAAAGGCGGCGGGCGACCGAATTTGGCGCAAGCTGGGGGACGCGATGCAAGTAAGTTGCAGTCAGCGTTGGAAAGTGCTCGCAATCTGTTAGTTGAAGGGTTGGGTTAATTACTCGGATCGGGTGATTTTGGGGAAACTGTAGGGGCGGGTTTTACCAACCATAATTGCCAATAATCGACAATCTCGAAAACCCGCCCCCACCCAACCATAAATCACAATGTACATGGTGTTCGTAGGGGCGGGTTAACCAACCATAATCGTCAATAATCGACAATCTCGAAAACCCGCCCCCACCCAACGAAGAATACCAACCTACATTTTCCGATGCGATGCAAATTCCAGGTTGATGTGAGTTATCGGTGGTGGGGGGCGGGTCGATCTAGATTGTTGGTATTCGTTAGATATGGTTGGTAAAACCCGCCCCCAGAAAATCTGGGTAAAGGTATTGTGCAAAAATCCCGGCTTTTTCCCCACAACAAATGTAAAATATCTCAAACATAGGTAGTCCAATGAACGAAAAACAAATTTATCTCGCCCCGATCCAATCCCTCCTCAACTCCCCTGAAGACGAACAAATCGCTATCTTGCAAAACAATCTCGAACTAATCGACGATAACTTCACCTCAGTTTTCCGCGAGTGGGCTACTCAAACTCTGGCATCAATGAAGTCAGAGGCAGCTACAAACCTTACTATTAATATTATTAAGTTCAGCAACTTGATTCAACAGTTTCCGCAGGGAAGCAAAAGCAAGAATATGGAAATTGCCATTGCCGGCTATGAGGTGGGACTGCAAATTTTTAAGCGAGATGCTTATGCCAAAAATTGGGCAGGTCTTCAAAATAATTTGGCGGCTGCTTACCGTAACAGAATCAAAGGAGAACGGGGTGAGAATATCGAACAGGCGATCGCCTTTTTTGAAGCTGCTTTACAAGTTTACACCCGCGATGCTTTTCCGCAAGATTGGGCGATGACTCAAAATAATTTGGCAAATGCTTACTATAGCAGAATCAAGGGAGAACGGGGTGAGAATATAGAAAGGGCGATCGCGTTTTATCAAGCAGCTAGTGAATTTATTACCCGCGCTGATTTCCCGCAATATTGGGCGATGACTCAAAATAATTTGGCAATTGCTTACAGTGAAAGAATCAAAGGAGAACGGGGTGAGAATATCGAACAGGCGATCGCCTTTTTTCAATCAGCTTTAGAAGTTATTACCCGCGCTGCTTTCCCCCAAGATTGGGCGATGACTCAAAATAATTTGGCGGCTGCTTACAAAAACAGAATCAAAGGAGAACGGAGTGAGAATATCGAACAGGCGATCGCCTTTTTTGAAGCAGCTTTAAAAGTTTACACCCGCGCTGCTTTTCCGCAAGATTGGGCGATGACTCAAAATAATTTGGCAAATGCTTACCGTAACAGAATTAAAGGAGAACGGGGTGAGAATATCGAACAGGCGATCGCCTTTTTTGAAGCTGCTTTACAAGTTTACACCCGCGATGCTTTTCCGCAAGATTGGGCGATGACTCACAATAATTTGGCAAATGCTTACTATAGCAGAATCAAGGGAAAACGGGGTGAGAATATCGAACAGGCGATCGCCTTTTATCAAGCTGCTTTAGAAATTTACACCCGCGCGGCTTTCCCGCAACAATGGGCTGGTACTCAAACTAATTTGGCAAATGCTTACCGTAACAGAATTAAAGGAGAACGGGGTGAGAATATCGAACAGGCGATCGCCTTTTATCAAGCTGCTTTACAAGTTTACACCCGCGATGCTTTTCCGCAAGATTGGGGGATGATTCAAAATAATTTGGCAAATGCTTACAGTGACAGACTCAAGGGATAACGGGGTGAGAATGTAGAAAGGGCGATCGCATTTTTTGAAGCAGCTAGTGGAGTTTACACCCGCCCTGCTTTCCCGCAAGATAGGGCGATGACTCAAAATAGTTTGGCGGCTGCTTGCAGTGACATGATCAAGGGATAACGGAGTGAGGAGCTCGGCGAATTCAAAATCATTGTAGCTCAATTGGGTGATGTGGATGCAGAAGCGCTGAAAACTGTAGCCGAAAGATTGCAGCAAAAGTTAGGAAATGCTGCGGTTGTTTTGACATCAATTCCTGAACCGGACAAGGTAAGTTTGGTGGCAGCTTTTAGTCCCCAAGTCAATAAGAAAGGATTGCAAGCTGGCAAGTTTATCGGGGGAATTGCTCAAATTTGCGGTGGAAAAGGCGGCGGGCGACCGAATTTGGCGCAAGCTGGGGGACGCGATGCAAGTAAGTTGCAGTCAGCGTTGGAAAGTGCTCGCAATTTGTTAGTTGAAGGGTTGGGTTAATTACTCCGATCGGGTGATTTTGTGGAAACTGTAGATACTGTCTAGACAAGTCAAGGGGTAGCGTTCAAATAATTGGGGTCGAAAGCCTTTTGGGGTTTTAAAATCCCAAAAGCCCAATGTACCAACTTCCGATATCATTGCACCAATCACCTGCATTTTGACCTGGACACGACCCAATAATCGCACAGCGAGTCGCTTTGAGTAACGGGTTGCAGGGCATCGCCACTACCTCCGGCATATACAACGCCTTTTTTCGTCGGACGTTTCCGGTACCAGACAAACGAGTTTTGCCTTGAACCGAAGTTCCAGAACTCCGTTCGCGCTTGAGTTAGACCAGCACAGGCTGCTAATTGACGAGCATTATCGCAAAAGGCTGAGTTTGTTGCCAAGGTAGCCAACCTTGGTCTTTGGTTTCAGTCCCCTTGCGGGGAAGTGATTAACCAAAGAGCTTTTATGCAGAGTATCAACATCTCGAATGAAAAACGTTTCAGTCCCCTTGCGGGGAAGTGATTAACCAAAGTTGGTTCTGTTCTTTCTGCCGCCGCAGTTTCCTTTTTTGTTTCAGTCCCCTTGCGGGGCAGTGATTAACCAAAGCAAACATTGCGGGAAACATTGGTTATAAAGGCGAAAATTGTTTCAGTCCCCTTGCGGGGAAGTGATTAACCAAAGCTATTTCGTCGATCAAGATGGAATAGTCCAACTAAAAGTTTCAGTCCCCTTGCGGGGAAGTGATTAACCAAAGGGCGTTGGTTGGAATGGGTTCTAATCCGCCACCAGTTTCAGTCCCCTTGCGGGGAAGTGATTAACCAAAGGATAATTTAAAAGTAGAGTGTTATTTAGAAAATTTTTGGTTTCAGTCCCCTTGCGGGGAAGTGATTAACCAAAGAGTTCTGCTGGTGTACGATCCCGACCCTGATAAATTGAGTTTCAGTCCCCTTGCGGGGAAGTGATTAACCAAAGTAAAATGAATCTCAAAAAGTGTCTCCCTCCAGTTCTGTTTCAGTCCCCTTGCGGGGAAGTGATTAACCAAAGTTTCTTGGAACTGGCTGAAGAGTTCATTCCAAACTTGTTTCAGTCCCCTTGCGGGGAAGTGATTAACCAAAGGCACAGATATGACTGGAGAACGCGGCACTACCTGCTGGTTTCAGTCCCCTTGCGGGGAAGTGATTAACCAAAGCGCAAGAGGAAGAAGAGGAAACGTTTCAGTCCCCTTGCGGGGAAGTGATTAACCAAAGGGTGCAAAAAAATGATTGAAGATATGATTTACATGTTTCAGTCCCCTTGCGGGGAAGTGATTAACCAAAGAAAACTGGCTCGCGTAGAGCCGGAAGTAGACTCTGCGGTTTCAGTCCCCTTGCGGGGAAGTGATTAACCAAAGTGTAGCTGGCGGGTGTGCTAAGTATTGTGGACTTGTGTTTCAGTCCCCTTGCGGGGAAGTGATTAACCAAAGACTGAGCTGAAGAATGTTCTAACGAACTCTCAACTCTATTCGTTTCAGTCCCCTTGCGGGGAAGTGATTAACCAAAGGACAAAGAAACTATGACTCAGATTCTCAGGAGCTGAGGTTTCAGTCCCCTTGCGGGGAAGTGATTAACCAAAGTTTTTTTACCTGCTTGTACCTCCGTATATCCTTCTGTGTTTCAGTCCCCTTGCGGGGAAGTGATTAACCAAAGAATCAATGCAAATCAAAAAATTAACTGTAGTAGGAATTTTGTTTCAGTCCCCTTGCGGGGAAGTGATTAACCAAAGTTGACTCCTCTAGGAGAAGCTCCTACCATTGCTCCTAATGAAGAGTTTCAGTCCCCTTGCGGGGAAGTGATTAACCAAAGTGGTAACTCCAGCGACAAACAAGTCTTTGAACTAACGTTTCAGTCCCCTTGCGGGGAAGTGATTAACCAAAGTTTATACTCGGTTAAGGTTTGGTTATTCAAAATCTTGTTTCAGTCCCCTTGCGGGGAAGTGATTAACCAAAGCAGTTACTGTTGTGGTTCAAGAAACCACATCTCAGCAGTTTCAGTCCCCTTGCGGGGAAGTGATTAACCAAAGAAGAAAATTCAAGGAGAAAATCATGAACGATAACGAAAAAGTTTCAGTCCCCTTGCGGGGAAGTGATTAACCAAAGACCAGAAGACCAAGACACACGTATAAGCTATGTGTTTCAGTCCCCTTGCGGGGAAGTGATTAACCAAAGTTGAAGCTGCTTTGAGGGAAGTTTATGAGCAAAGAGAAGTTTCAGTCCCCTTGCGGGGAAGTGATTAACCAAAGTTGGACACCCCAGCACGCGTGAAGTTCTAGAACAGCTCGTTTCAGTCCCCTTGCGGGGAAGTGATTAACCAAAGTCTCCGCAGAGAAGGTGAGAAAACCCGTCTAACTCTGAACGGTTTCAGTCCCCTTGCGGGGAAGTGATTAACCAAAGTCCCAATCAATCCACCGGGTTCAAACAAGGGTCACCAAGACCGTTTCAGTCCCCTTGCGGGGAAGTGATTAACCAAAGGCTATGTAAAAGGAATAAGTAGCTCGGATAATAGTTTCAGTCCCCTTGCGGGGAAGTGATTAACCAAAGATTGCTGCCATGGTAAATGGTAGAGTTGAGGATAGATTGTTTCAGTCCCCTTGCGGGGAAGTGATTAACCAAAGTTGCCAGCGGAGATACACCTCAAAACCAGATAGAGCAAGTGTTTCAGTCCCCTTGCGGGGAAGTGATTAACCAAAGACAGTTTCTTTAAGACTATAACTGTAACAACTCAAGTTTCAGTCCCCTTGCGGGGAAGTGATTAACCAAAGGTCATAAAAACTTGCAAGGAAAATGGTCACCCTGTGTTTCAGTCCCCTTGCGGGGAAGTGATTAACCAAAGGTGGTGAACCCGCTGCGGTACAAGCTGAAGACGAGCTATTTTAGTTTCAGTCCCCTTGCGGGGAAGTGATTAACCAAAGTTTTTGGTTATACTTTTATACTAGCCCTTGCTAGTATATTGTTTCAGTCCCCTTGCGGGGAAGTGATTAACCAAAGGATGGAAAAAGAGAATATAACTCTGAGTCTGAAGAGTTAAGGTTTCAGTCCCCTTGCGGGGAAGTGATTAACCAAAGGTAAGACCCCGCCTGGTGCAACCTTCGGCCCCTGTGGTTTCAGTCCCCTTGCGGGGAAGTGATTAACCAAAGAAAGTATGAAATTGCAACAAAATGGCTACAATGAGTTTCAGTCCCCTTGCGGGGAAGTGATTAACCAAAGGTAATGGTTAAAAAAGCCAGCTTCCACTAAAGTTTCAGTCCCCTTGCGGGGAAGTGATTAACCAAAGAGTTGGAGGTAGAAGGCCTCCGAAGAGAAGGTGAGAAAACGTTTCAGTCCCCTTGCGGGGAAGTGATTAACCAAAGTTGACGACGCTGGGGCCCTGCCTCAGCCCAAGGGTGTTTCAGTCCCCTTGCGGGGAAGTGATTAACCAAAGTCGTCATCGTGACCATCCACGGATTGACCGGGTACTTCCCCCGTTTCAGTCCCCTTGCGGGGAAGTGATTAACCAAAGGACTTGGGATGAACCATCTAGTTCATCCTCCTACGGTTTCAGTCCCCTTGCGGGGAAGTGATTAACCAAAGTCTACAAGATAAGAGGTACATCGAAGAACAGAGAAGTTTCAGTCCCCTTGCGGGGAAGTGATTAACCAAAGTAGCTTTCTAAGCTAGTAGTGAAGTCCACCCAATTGGTTTCAGTCCCCTTGCGGGGAAGTGATTAACCAAAGAGTTCTGCTACAACATCTTATCCAGAAAGCGTTTCAGCCGCCAAATCGACGCAGTAAAATTTACCTGTCAATAAAGGGGGGTCATCTTCAATAACCTTACCTGGGAAAAACCTAAAACTCTTACTGGGAGAGCAATCGACGCACGTCCACCCAAAAATGAGGCTTTCAGCGATCGCGGGAGGTGCGTCGATTCTGGTTTTTAAACGCAAGAATGAGGCTTTCAGCGATCGGGGGAAGTGGTGCGATTTTTGCCTTGAGGTCAGGAAATAAACCTCAACCGATCGATCAAAATTATCTAATTTTCAAGGTTCCGAAGTGAAACTGTTAATTTTTTAGACTGTAGGCCTTAGCATACAGAAAAGAAAAAGCCTTTGTCAAGACCTACGATCTGAATTACTGAAACCATTGATACTATTCCCTTCTTCCCTAGCCCCTAGCCCTGAGCACCGTAGGTATGCTGTAAAATTGCTCTATGACAAGACTACCCACCCAAAAAAAGCGCCAACCATCTCAAAACCCTCCTGCCGCTGTTCTCACTTGGCCGGAGGAGACAGAATTAGTCGGGCTAGTCATTGAACTAGCCCCCTACAGCAATGACTACCTTTACGCTGAGTACACCATTGGCTTGCACGCCTGGTTTCTCGCTCAAGTTCAACAAACTAACCCAGAATTATCCCGCTCTCTTCACGACGAGCAATCAGAAAAAGCCTTTACCATTTCAGGATTAGAAGGAGAATTGCTGGCTGCTGGAAAAGACCTACAACTGCAAGCTGACAAAACCTATCGCTGGTATATTAATATCCTTTCCCAACCAGTTGCTCAATGGGCGAGTAAATGGTTGCAAAACCCGCCCGCCGTTGTAGACTTACGAAATGCTCCCTTACGCATCATTTCTTGTCAGGTAGCTTTACCTCCTACTACCTACAAACAATTGCTAACTACCTCGCTCTTTCGCACCTCTATTCAATTAACCTTTCTCACCCCAACCAGTTTTCGCAGCAAGCAACATCACTTTCCCTTACCCGTTCCCAAAAATCTTTTTCATAGCTACCTGCGTCGGTGGAACGATTTTTCAGAAATCAAAATTCCTCAAGATCAATTCCTAAATTGGATTGAAGAAACAGTGATTATTCAGCGCCACAAATTAGAGTCCGCCAAAGTCACCGCCGGCAAAAAAGGCTCTGTTACAGGATTTACAGGAGCCATAGAATTAGGATTATCCAAAAAAGTAAATGAAAATTCTGATTTCAGGCAATACTTCTATGCTTTAGCGCAACTAGCCCCTTACTGCGGAACTGGTCACAAAACCACCTTTGGCTTAGGGCAAACTAGAATAGGTTGGCTCCTGGGTGACATTTTGCCAGTTTCCCCAAGGCAAAATTTATTAGCATCTCGAATTGCAGAATTGACCGAGGCCTTCATGGCAAAGCGACGGCGCACAGGTGGAACTCGCGCCCAAGAGATTGCGGAAACTTGGGCTACAATTCTCGCAAGACGGGAAATCGGAGAGTCACTAAGCGCGATCGCCATCGACTTAGAAATGCCCTACGAAACTGTCAAAACCTATGTCAAATTGGCGCGGCGTTCTTTGAAAGCTAATGAGGAAGTGAAAGGGTAGCTATGACATTCTAAATTAGAGATAAATTGTTTGATGGTTTAAAAGGCAGTAAATATACATTATTGCAAGCAGAAAACCAGTTATCTTCTCAGAATAATAAAAATTAAAGTAAGTTAAAGAAGCTTCACAATTAGTAGGAATTATGCACTCGTTAAAAGAAGAGTTTAAATTCTTATTTGAGAACAATTATAACGTGGGTTCACAGACTTTAGGACTAATTGATTGGTTGAAAAAGCAGATTTAATTTCAGATCTGTTCGGAATTCCTAAAGCCTCAAATGATTACTATGCAATCATTTGAGACATTTTTAATGTAGAATAATTTCTACCAGTAAACCAACTCTAAAAACCATGAAAAAGCCCTCCGAAGCAATGAATATCGTAAATGAGACCCGAAACTGAATAAGCTGTTCTACATTTAAATTGTATGTTAAAAAACAATTCCCCGTCTTGTGGGGTGTCCCGACCGCCCTGAATATACAATTTAAATTCGCGACAGCTTAGTAGCAGGGATAATAGATGAAAAGGAATTGGTAAAATAAGTTAACAAAAAAGTTGGAATAAGAATTAAAGAAACTGTCAGCATGGGACAAGTAATGAAAGCAATGATTTTGAACGGATTGGGGTTTTTGAACGCCCCAATGTACCTATTTGACAGGTTTTTTGTGGGAAAAGCAACAGCACATCTAATCGGAAAAAAAGTAACACCCGAACAATTAAATGAGGGTGCATCTCAATGAAGGCAAATACATCAAATTGAAAGTTGACCGTTGAGCTCAGCACAGCGAAGAGCAAGGAATTAGGAAACGTTCTCAATATTCCACCCATAACCCGATATTTTCACCCTTAATCCAATGCGTTTAATTGTTGATTCAACTTTTCCCGAACCAATCTAACTTATGGATTATTCTTTGTAGTATTGGTAATTTACTATTCGGCAGCGATGGGTCTCTAAATAATGGCAAAACGTTTTAAATGCTTCACCTTTAAAGTCTTTAAATAAATTTATAACTTCATCAACTTTGCCTTGCCCTAACATCTTTTCTGCTGATTTCAAGTGAGATGCACCCGATCGCTTTCTGCTGTTACAGCACCTTTTGCGGGAAACTTTCGTTGTTTCTTGAGATTCACTTTGGAGAGTAGTTACGATCCCCTGATGATTGGTACGATCGACTGATACCATTTTTCTAAAGATGTGCTAGAGATAAAGAATGTAAGATCCAAGACCATCCTGTGAGAAAACCAATGACATT
>NZ_JAUBSX010000041.1:0-62071 GCF_036704885.1 Microcoleus sp. F4-D5
GTCATTGGTTTTCTCACAGGATGGTCTTGGATCTTACATTCTTTATCTCTAGCACATCTTTAGAAAAATGGTATAACAGTTTCAATATCTAACTTTTAATTCTTCATTGCCGTCGGTGCTTGAGTTATCAGGGTTTTGAATTAACCGCACTCAGAAGCCGAAATAAATCGCATTCAGCGGTGTGCTAATCTGCTGCCCTTATTCCCTAGGCAATTATGCTCAAAAAACTACCTTTATCCTGGTCTCGCTACATTCCAGCCGGGTTGACGCTCGCTTTGGGTATCGGACTGTCGGCCCTGGCATTTGCCTTGGTTTGGGACTGGGAAGACAAGCGCCGCGACTACGAAATGCACCGCCGCATTGACGATATTTCGATCGGCATCGAACGCCAGCTAAACTCCGACTTAGACGCAGTTCTCGCCCTCAGCGACTACATGAAAGCCTTCAGCGCCGTCGAGCGTTCCTCTTTTGCTAGGTTTGTCGCCCGTCCCCTATCCGTCCACCCCAGCCTGCAACTCCTGGCTTGGGCCCCGCGCGTCCCCAATTCCGAGCGGCGCAACTACGAAACCAAAGCTAGAACCGAAACAGATCCCAGCTTCGAGATTACAGAGCGCGGCCCGCGAGGAGAACTCCGCAAGGCCCTCCAGCGTTCGGAATACTTCCCGGCTTTCTACGTCGAACCACCAGCCGGAAACGAGACAGTATTAGGCTTTGACCTCGCCTCCCACCCAGAAATCCGCGCCGCGCTCGATCGAGGGCGCGATACAGGAGAAATGATTGTCACCAACTACATCGGCTTAACTCACGGCAATTCCCCGGAACTAGGTCTTTTGGGTATAGTTCCGATTTATGAAAACAGCAGTAAACCGACTACCCTGGAATCCCGTCGCCAATTGCTACAAGGATTTGTTCTGGGCGTATTTCGAGGCAAAGATATTTTCCAAACCTCTTTAAAAGGACGCAATACCGACTACCTCACTATTTATCTCGTTAGCGAGGCTCCAGACAAGCAAGAAGCACGGTCGCTGTTACCCCAAACGGGGAACCCGGTTCTCAAAAATCTCCCTGCTGACCGCCAAATTCAGCAATTTTCGGTGCAGTTCCAATCCGCCAGCCAACAAGTGTTTCCAGCATCAGCCACTGCTGACCTAGCCATGATGCAAAACTGCCCGATTCTTGACAATCCAGGCCCGAACTATACAGCTTGCAGAAGGCGGCTGAAAATTAGCGGCCGCCAGTGGTCTATGTACGTGTCGGCAACGCCGGAAATTCGACGGATTCGCAAGCACTGGCGCTCTTGGGGAACTCTGACGATGGGGATGCTGTGGACTCTGATTCCGGTGACATATATGCTGACAGCTTTGAGCCGCACCACCCAAATCGAAAAGCTAGCCCGAGAAAGAATTCGCCAAGCCGAACAGTTGCAGGCTGCTTACCTGCAGTTGGAACTCGAACAAGCTAAATCCGAGCAACTGCTGCTAAACGTTTTGCCGGCAGCGATCGCCCTGCGTTTGAAGGACAATGAACACAATATCGCCGAAAGTTTTGCGGAAGTAACTGTGATGTTTGCCGACATTGTGGGGTTTACAGAACTTTCGTCGAGAATTTCAGCGACTGCGGTGGTGGAACTGCTCAACGATATTTTTTCGGCTTTTGACCACTTGGCCGATCGCCACGGTTTGGAGAAAATTAAGACTATTGGTGATGCTTACATGGTTGTCGGCGGTTTGCCTACGCCCCGAGAAGATCACGCCGAGGCAGTCGCGAATATGGCGATCGATATGCTACACGAAATTCGGCTCCTGAGTTTAGAACATTCGGAACCTTTCAGCATTCGGATCGGGATTAGCAGCGGCCCTGTCGTTGCCGGCGTCATCGGCTTAAAAAAGTTTATTTACGACCTCTGGGGCGACACAGTAAATATTGCTTCGCGAATGGAATCCCACGGGATTACCGGCTGCATTCAAGTCACCGCCGAAACTTACGAAATATTAAAAGATAAATATACTTTTCAGAAGCGCGGCGCAATTCAAGTTAAGGGCAAGGGATACATGGTTACTTATTTGCTGACTGGCAAAAAGATTATTGACCAAAAGCATCCAGTATACAAGCCCCCGGATTCATCCGTCCAGAAATAAAAAACCTGTATCCGATGAAACTTGTCCCCCAAATTTATCCGTGGGGTCAGTCGATTTTAGATTTTAGATTTTAGATTTTAGATTTTAGATTTTAGATTTTAGATTTTAGATTTACTCCACAGATAAATCTGGGAGCTTGAACTAGGGTCTAAAATTTTTATCTTTCCACGACAGGAGTACGTGGCAGCGTATCCGTTTTTGGGCTGGGTCAATGCTTCAATTCTTTAATCTCAAATCTCAAATCTCTAATCTCTAATCGATTGACTCAGCCCAAAAAAGGATACAAGCCTCCGAATCCCCGATCGACTAAGACTTTCGATCGCCAAGCTAAGATATGATAAGCTCAAGGTATTCTATCACCCCTGCACCAAGTGAGGAAAAACCATGACGACGCTGCTAATTCAAACCCAAAGCGTCCCAATGACGGTCAATTTCCCTGCGATCCAATCGATGACTGTTGAACAGTTTTATGAATTCTGTCTAGTTAATCGCGATTTGAGAATTGAGCGTACAGCCAGTGGGGAAGTCATTATCATGTCACCAGCTTTTTCAGATACAGGGAACCGAAACGGTAAGATTTTTCAGCAACTTGCGAACTGGGCAGAAGAAGATGGCACAGGTGAAACGTTTGACTCCAGTGCAGGCTTTACCTTGCCGAATGGAGCAACCAGATCCCCCGATGCCTCATGGATTAAACTAGAGCGCTGGAATGCCTTAACTGAAGAACAAAAAGCCTCATTCGCACCGATTTCTCCGGACTTTGTGATTGAATTGCGGTCTGCTAGTGACACTCTTAAGGGATTGCAAAACAAGATGCAAGAATATATTGAGAACGGTGTATCGCTCGGCTTTTTGCTCGATCGCAAAAACAGAAAAGTCTACATCTACCGTCCCGATCGCGAAACTGAAATCTTAGATAATCCTGAAACAGTCAGCGCCGATCCAGAGTTACCGGGATTTGTCTTGCGGATGGCAAAAATCTGGTGATTTAGATCGTTACACCATACTCAAAGACATCAATTCATCGGTCATTTCAAAATTAGCCGTCACACTTTGCACGTCGTCCAAATCTTCCAGTGCATCCATTAACTTAAGGAGCGATCGAGCTTTTTCAGGAGTATCTATTTCCACTGTATTGCTGGGAATCCAGCGAGTTTCCGACTGCAAAACAGCAAAATTTTTTTGTTTCAAAACATCAGCCAGTTGTTCCAAATTAGCAACGCTTGTAAATACCTCTGCACCTTCAGTATCCTCATCAATTAATATCAAATCATAAGATTCAGCAGCCGCCTCTAGCGAGGCTTCAAACAATTGTTCCTCATCAATCGGGCCGCGTACCGTACAAACTCCTTTGTGGTCAAACATCCAGCCCACACAACCTGTTTCGCCCAGGTTGCCGCCATTTTTACTAAAAGCTTCTCGCAAGTCAGCCGCCGTGCGGTTGCGGTTGTCTGTCAGCGCTTCAATCAGAATAGCAACCCCGCCAACGCCGTAACCTTCGTAGCGAATAGCTTCTAAATCCGAACTTCCTCCCGCCAAGCCGGCACCTTTGGCGATCGCCCTTTCTATGTTTTCATTAGGAATACTCGCCGCCTTGGCTTTTTCTATAGCCGTCCGCAGTTGAAAATTGCCAGCGGGATCGGGAACTCCGCTGCGGGCCGCGACAATAATTTCGCGAGATATTCTCGCAAAAACCTTGCCTTTAACGGCATCAACTCTAGCTTTTTGGCGTTTAATATTCGCCCACTTACTGTGTCCTGCCATACCGATTTAAGATTTTCGATTTAAAATGTGCGATCGACATTAAACAATAACACCCAGATTCTGACAAATCAGATTAACATAGGGTACACCTCGGCGCACCTTACACACATAGCATAGAATGCGATTTTTCGCACGAATCTCAACTTTAATTAAACCGGATCGCGGTTTGAGAGTCAGTCAGGTGAGAAGTATCGCCATTAAGTGCGATCGACCATTCTCCCTCACCCCGCACCACTTTCACCAAACAGCACAAAGAAGCGTTAATTTCCGTTTCTGCACCGCCCGCTAGCCCGATCGCAGTTCCTAAAACCGACGCACGGTGACCTACTAATAACATATCTTCGGGAAACTCTGCCGCGAGGCGTTTAGCAGTTTCCCCCGCCCTTTTGAGACAAGCTTCCACGGTTTCGGGATAATTAGCAATACCGCCTTTGTATGAAGCATCAATCCTGGGAAAACGCCGGCACAAAGCTTCGACTGACTCTGTTTCCGGCATTTCTGTCATCCATTCCGGATTCAGCCATTCGCACAGTCCCCACTCAAGTTTAATTGACAAATCCAGAGCTTCTGCCGCGTGATTTGCTGTTTGGACAGTTCGCAGAAAAGGGGATGCGAAAATATGAGAAATTCCTGCACCTTTGAGGCGATTGGCGAGTTGTTTGGCTTGAATGTAACCGTCTTCGGAAAGGTGGGGATCGTAGCGGTGTTCTGCGGTGAGAAACCAGTCGGGGTTAACGAAGTCGATGCGGTTTCCGTGTCGTGCGATCCAGACTGTTTGCGGCATGAGTTGGTTTTAGTTTGGCTTCTTGATGTAATATTATATCAAAGATGCTGATTTGGGATATTTATGAAATTCGAGTGGGATGAAAACAAGGCTGCGGTAAATTTCTCGAAGCATAACATCTCATTTGAGAAAGCCAGAACGGTTTTTGACGATCGCCTCTACATCTATTTCTACGATCCGGATCGCTCTGATGAAGAAGATTGCTATATTATTGTTGGAGAGTCCCAGCTAGGTAATTTATTGATAGTGTCGTATACAGAAAGAGCCGATTTTATTTGTTTGATTAGCGCCCGAAAAGTAACACGAGTGGAGCGAGAAGTTTATCAAGAAGGATGAAACAGGGATGGACGATGAGCTTCGGTCCGAATATGATTTGAGGAAGTTGCGTGTAAGAAGGGTAGGATCTGGACGAAAGACCTTTGGTGGTTTAAATATTCGTTGATAACTGGCTGTTGCAGAGATGTTTACCGATTCTGAAGCAGTAAATGAAGCTCTGCGGTTTTTGATTAGAATTACTAAAGAAAACGTGGTATCTGAGAAATAAGTAGGTAGGCGCTGTAAAACACAATTATGTTAAAAATTGTCAAGTATCCCAATGCCCTAACCGTGGGTGAGTTAGCCCTGTTTACATATTGTTACATAGTTCGGTTTAATCCCGCTTACCAACTTAAATCATTATTATTGAGTTGTGTAATTAATTTTGTTTAGGTACTTAATACAACTATTAACAATTAATTATTACATACACAACTTATTTTAATGAAGGGTTGATTGGGGTAAATCAGGAAATTGAGGTGGGAACTTACCCTGCCACCAGAAATCCGGTTTTTCTCCATTGGTAAAAGCTCCAAATCTCATCTGAGATGTTTTAGAATTAGCAGTCAATGGGGTTGGGTTACTGACCGGAGATTTTAAGTAAAAATTCCCTTCTTCAGGATTAACAAATTGAGGTTCTTCTCTCACCGCAGCATTTCCATTCGTTCCATAGATATTCGCATAGTTATCAGGAAGCCATCCAGCATAAATCGGACTGGTGGTGTTATTTTCTCCAAAAATTAAGTTCTGGCTAATCTCAATATCTTTTTGACTAAAAATCTTTTCTATGTCAGAATTAGCCGCCAAATAGCGGTCGCTATAACCGATTTGAAATCCCCTATTTTTGCTAAAAATATTATTCTTGATTTCAACATTTTGAAGATGATCGGAAAATAAATATAACCCTCCAGTAATCCAAAAAAAGCTTTCTCCTGGGTTCGGTTTACCATAACCATTATGATGAACCGTATTATTATAAATTTTAATATTATGCCGTAACCCATCATTTCCCCATCGGGCAAAGAGAATTCCGGTTCCCCAGTTATCATAAATTAAGTTATGGTGAAATCGAATATTTTTTGCTTCTGAACCTCCTTCTACTGCTAAAGCAAATCCTGCCCCATTACAATCATGAACAACATTATTAAAGAACTCAATACCTTCTAAGACTCCAAACCAACTATCAACATATAATCCTTGTCGTGCCATGTGGTGAATATAGTTATGATGGACGGTTCCATATTTACTTTTTTCTTTAACATCAATCCCTTCTTTTTTCCCATCCTTAACTAAGTTATAAGCAACTTCAAAATTTTCAACCCCACCGATTGAAATTGCTTCATGGGGAGCTTCTGAAAAATCATTTAAAAAGTCAGCCATCTTCAGGTCGTTTGCATTAATAACCGTATTCCCCATTACTTTGTAGTGATCGCCCCACCAAACACCAATACCTGGAGAAAACGTATTTTCTGTTTTATTATTATAAAGGTTAATGAAATGGCTATTTCTAACTGTAAGTCCAGAATTATGAGAATTAATAACTTCTAAATTTTCGACTTGAATATAACTAACATTTTGTAACAAAAATGCACCTTGATCGTGAGGATAATGCGATTTTTTATCAGAGGGAGGCTCTACTTTAACTGCATCCGCATCAATAATAACCCGTTCTTTTGGATAGGCTCGATAAGTAATCCAAGCCTTTTCTGTCCCTGAATTTTTAGCTTGAATTTGTGCGGTTAGGCGATAAGTTCCAGCCCGAATATAAACTGTTTCACCCGCTTTTAATACCGACGCTGCGTGATTAATTGTTGACCAAGGATGCTTATGTGAACCGTTATTTGTATCTCTGCCATTTGGGGCAACATAAAAAACATGAGGATGGATTTGTGTTAAAGTTCCCAATGTGCACCACTCGCTACTAATCGCCAATAGAAATCCTGCTAATACTAACGTGATGAATTTATGAAAGGTTTTTCTAATCATGAACTTTTTTTAGGTAGCATTTAATCCTTACTGTTTAAAGATTAAAGCACTTTCGTAATTTTGTAAATCTAGTCAGTAGGTAGCCGCTGTAAAACACACTTATGTTAAGGATTATAAAATATCCTTAGCCCTAAGCGTGGCTAAGTTAGCCCTGTTTATATATTGTTACATAGCTCGGTTTAATCCCGCTTACCTACTTAAGCTCGCGAAATAAGCCCCCGGATCGATCCGTGGGGTCGCTTTCTTCAATTATCCAATCTAAAATCGGCAGCAAACTTTATACAGGACTTATGCACCACAACATTTCTGAGATCGAGATTTGGGAATTTGATTTGTTGCCAAGCTATTGATTTGATTTTTTAAACCGCAGATGCGCGCAGATAGACGCAGATGGATAGTAGATATGGCAAAGCGTGAAGAGTGCGATCGATCGCTTTGGCTTACATTAAACTTTTGACAGCCACTTATCTCAGGATAAATTTATTAATGAATCTAAAGGATGATATGGCCAAGTAAGTTATTTAAGGGAATAATAAAAATCGTTTACTCCAGGAACTACTTTCTTTCTGTTTCAGCTATATATTCTTCTATATATCTCAATTCTTCATATATTACTAGCTGGGAGTTAGTTGTTTTCTTATAGACTTGCCAAACATTATGAATACAACTTTCGCTTAGTTTTTGATAAATATTACGTCTTTTATATTGATCGTACCATTTGTATAAATCGGGATTTAAAATATCTAGCATTTTTTGATTGCGATATAATATAGATTTTTTAGTCGATGCAATTTTTCGACCAACTCCAAGTGTAACATAACCATCAATCAATGCCTTGTCATTCCAATCTGTCCAGACTCTTGCTCTTGAAATAGTTTTACTTGTCAGACCTTTTAAAGGTAGCCATAAAAATAAAATGACATTTCCTTTACTGTCAGAACATAACTCTGCACAGAATTTACTGGTCTTAATGTTGCCATTTCCGTACTTAATACTGCCACTAGCCGTGATTTCTTCCATTCGTCGCTCGAAGATGAGAATTTTAGACCTGATTTTCAATATGTCTTTCTGTTTGTTCACTAATATCGCACTGGCTTAATAGTTTTATAAGTGCTTTAGGTGGACTCGGTATATTGTCCGTAATTTCTCTGGGTGATATGTAATTTCTAAGTGTGAAAGCAGTTAATTATCTATATCTTTCAGTTGTAAATTTAAATTGTCCTCAGCAACAAAGATCGCAAATTGCAAAAACTGAAAAAATCGCCCGTGATACTTCCTATCTGTAAAATTATCTCTGTGAAATTTGGGCGCAATTGCTATTAAGCGAACGGGCTTAGCGTAATCCACGCGATCGCCAAAAGGTTTGTGTTCCAATAAAGCATCGTAATAACGGGTTAACTGCTGAACGACATATCTATCTTCGCCGTTTTTCAACTCCAGCACAACTAAGCGTTTATTCTCGTCCACCGCTATAATATCGCATCTTGGCTCGTTGACAGTGAATTGGCGCTTGATGACCGTCAAACCGAGCAAACGCAAGCAAGTGAACTTCGACAAAATCCTCTAACGCTTCTTCACTTGCAAATTCCCACCCCGACCCTGTTTTCCTCAATGCGGCGCTGCTTAGCATTTTGACAATTCTTAAAGTCTTTAACCAATTTTACCAATAATGTCAGCAGCCCGCCGGGGGTTTAAATAAACCTCGCTCGCCCTGACAGTTTCCCAGCCATCCCGCTACAAAATCGCCTTTAAGTGGGAGCGCTATAATAGTAACTATTCGACACTCCCATCTCTTGACAAATACTTAAAAATATGCTCATCAGTGAAAGCGATCGCGCTACCATTCGCTCAGTCGTAGAACAGCAACTGCAAGCATTTCAAAAAGACGATGCTGCGCTCGCTTTTTCCTTCGCCAGTCCCGGAATTCAGCAGCACTTTCGCACAGCCGAAAACTTTATGCACATGGTAAAAATTGCCTATGAAGCTGTCTACCGTCCGCGATCGGTATTATTTGAAAACCTCGCCACTGTAGAAGGAATTCCCGCTCAGCAGGTGCTGTTGCTGGACTCGGAAGGTATCCCAATTAGAGCCATTTATCTCATGGAAAAACAGTTGGATAATAGTTGGCGAATTAATGGCTGTTATTTGGTTTCCCTAACAGCCTAATAAGTTATGCTTACTTTGAGCCTGAGCTTTTTTTGCTAACTCGCAGCATCTTATTCCCGCCTTTTTGAAACTCATAAGGAGCCTCTTGAATTTCAACACTAAAACTTCTCTTTTTCAATTCTGTGACGGTCGGATTTAAGCGATCGGATTCCTCCCCGCTAAAACTCTGCAATAGGGGGAATACCCGGACTTCCTTCGCAACCCGACACATTTCTGTAATAGCTTCCAGATGAAAATCTTCGGAAAGCAGGTGAGAATAAGCAAATAAGAAATGGCTGCACAAAGCTAAATCGAATTGACCGTTATCGAAAGGCAAAACTGGCAGCTCAGCATTCAGGTAGCGGCCTTGCTGCAAGCCTGATGGAAAATCTTCTAAAAAGTCCTGCATCGCCTTCATTCTCACTTCGCATAGCTGGTAGGGCGATTCAAAATTATTCCACAGGTAGCCGTCTAAATTGGCTTTAACACCGTCAAGCACAGTTTGATATGTTTCTTGGATGCGATCGCCAATTTCCACCGCGCTAAACTGATAAACTGGATCGCAAGAAATTACCTTTTTACCTTGGCGAGTCATTTCGGCATTGAAACTCGCCGGGCCCCCCGCACAATCAAGAATTTCTAGCTTGAGGTCACTTGATGTCAAGCTAAACATTCCTATGTATTCATCCAAGCAGCGTCCCCAGGGAATTACTTTATCAAGCTTGAGTCCCACGTATTTTTTACTCGCAAATAAGAGCCGATAATTATGATTATATCCATTGAATCCTTCAATTTCCCAATCTAAAATCTAAAATCTAAAATCTAAAATCGGTCGATCGCACTATCGCACTATTTTTATGCTTCCACCTGTGGATTTTGCAGCGAAGCGAGGCTAGACTGGACAGCAGGGAAAATAAACTAAAATTAACTAGCTAAATTGTTCTCGTTCATTGGCAGGCTGCAACCAAGGGAGAAAGATGAAACATACCGTTCAAACCGCTACAAGTCTGAGTTTGTCAGCACTCCTGGTGCTATGGAGTTCGCTGCCCAGTATAGCTCAGTTGCCTGCCATCAGAAATCCTGCGCCCGCTAGGAACCCAAACCAACCGAGAGTACCGCCGCCGCCACCTCGGGGTTCGAGTTTGCCGCCGACCGGCAATTCTGCGCCGCTGACACCAGAAGCAGCTTATACTTTAGGATCTGGCGATCGCATTGCTTTAGATATCTTCGGCGTTCCTGAATTCAGCAAGGAATATCAAGTGTTAGTTGACGGGACGCTCAATTTGCCAATCATTGGCAGCGTCTCAATTCAAGGGTTGACGCTGCAACAAGCCGCTAACGTGATTACCCAGCGATACGAACCCTTCATCAATGTTCCCGTTGTTACCGTGACTGTGATCGTCGCTCGCCCCGTTAATATAGGCCTTGCCGGTGAAGTTACTCGCCCGGGTTCCTACAAGATTAATCCCACTAGAGAAGGAGGAGGAGTAAAATTCCCGACTTTGATGGAAATGCTGCAACTTGCCCAAGGGGTGACATCAGCAGGAGATATGCGAAATGTCCAAATTCGCCGTCCGGCCCGCAGAGGCGGGCCGGAGCAAGTTACTACGGTAGATTTGCAGAATTTTTTAGAGACGGGAAATTTGCGTCAAGATGTCACGATTCGAGATGGAGATACAATTTTTGTACCGACAGCAAGTGCCCTGAATACTCAAGAAGTTCGTCAAAGAGCCAGTGCTAATTTTTCCGCTGATATTACTAAACCAATTGGCGTGGTAATTGTCGGCGAGGTCAACAGGCCCGGGCCTTATACTATATCTGCTGCTGATTTGCGATCGACCAACCAACAAACAGAACTGAGTTTTGTCAGCATCGAGCAACAGCAAGGAGCAGTTGTCGGTTTACCAACGATAACTAGAGCGCTCAAAATTGCTGGCGGTATCACTACAGAAGCTGACATTCGCCGCGTGCAAATCCGCCGCCGAATCAGAGGTGGCAACGAACAAACTATCATGGTAAATCTGTGGGATTTGCTGCAAAAAGGCGACGCAACTCAAGATGTTTTGCTGCAAGAAGGAGATAGCGTGATTATCCCGACAGCAGCTACTGTAGACTTAGCTGAAGTTTCTCAAGTCGCCAACAGCAGTTTTTCTCCGAACGCGATTAGCATCAATATTGTAGGAGAAGTAATTAGGCCCGGGGCTGTGCAGGTGCGGCCTAGTACATCCCTGCACCAAGCTTTGCTGACCGCAGGCAGTTTCAATCAATTGCGGGCCAAAAAAGACAAGGTAGAACTATTGCGTTTGAACCCCAACGGTACTGTTTCTCGCCGCACTATCGAGGTGGATTTTGCTCAAGGGTTGAATCCTGACAATAACCCAACTCTCCGCAACAACGATGTGATTCTGGTAGCGCGATCGGGCTATACCAGGGTAGCAGACAATATCAACAGTTTCTTGCAGCCGATCGCAGGAATTGCAACTGGGATCGGCGCTGTTAGCGGCGTTCTTACTGGGTTTGATACAACGATCAGAACTTTTCAAAACTTATTTTTGGGAGGAGATTTCGACCGGCGAATTCAGCTCAGACAGCTTCGCGAACAACGTCAAGACAGACAAGAGCAACGTGAAGACAGACTGCTAGAAAGAGAGCTGCAACGTCAAGATAGATTGCAGCAAGCAGAAGACAGAAGACTGCAACTTGAAGACAGAAGACTGCAACTTGAAGACAGACAGCGGCAAATTGATCTTGAGAATCGGCAACTCGAGATCCAGGAGCAGCAACTTCAGCTCCAAAATCAGCAGCAGCAGCAAATGCAGCTACAGCAAATGCAGCCAACTACTCCTTAATATCTAGTCATGTAAAATCACCTTTATAATTTTGTAGTGAGGACTTCAGTCCTCCCTACAAAACAATTTGATTGCGCTAGTTAAGCTCAAACTACACGCATCAAGTCCCAGTCTACCGAATTTAAAGTAATAACTTAAACACAGATTATTTCGGAAATAATGTACGTTGTTAAAGAATAATTCAAAATATTTAACAAAAATTTCCTGTATATATCTAAACCTTTGGCATTGAGGTGAACGCCGTCAATTGTTAAATCTGCATTGAGAGCTTGTTCCTTAAACAATGCTTGTATGCCGCGAGATTCAACAGTCACATTTTCGGCGGCTGCTACTCGATCGATCAGAACATTGATTTCGTCAACTCTAGCAATTGTTCCTGCTAATTTAGGATTGTAGCTGGCGGCAAGAGTGGAGTAAAAAGCAGGGATCAGAATAATCTGTTTTGTTCCGAACGATCGCATCACGGCGATCGCCTGTTTCAAATTGCTGACAAACGCCTCGTCGCTAATGCCGTACATAGCATCATTTGTGCCGATCGCCAAAATCGCTTTTTCGCAGGTAAACCGCTGCGGTACTAACAGTTTAAGCTGTTCTAGCAGCGAAACTGAACTCATTCCGCCGATCGCAAAATTAAAATTTTCTTCACCTAAAGAATCGCCGAGGGCCGAAGAAATAGAATCGCCCCAAACGCACCCTTGATATTGCTTGTCTTTAATTTGTTGTACCTGATTGTATACAGAAACTTGCCACCACAGCGCAGAACTAACTGTATCTCCCGCAGGTTGCGAGTTAGCTAACACCCGAAACGGGATGTACACGCATAATAACAAAGCCAACACGAAGGAAATCAACCTAAATTTAGCGTTCATAAAACTCAAAAGGAGACATTTTGTATAAGCTGAGAAAACAGTTAGGCCAGCTAGATTGGATGAAATACCCTAGAAATTATGTTTATCAAACAAATATCTTTGAATGCAGATAAACTAATCGATTTCCAGCCGTGAAAAAAAGCCAACGGCGATGATTTTTCACTTTGGGATTATCTTTTTGGAGCTGCTAACATTGAAATCGATCTAGCTTTCACAAAACTATTTTGGTCAGATTTTGTCGAACATGAAGGCGGTGTCTTTTTGTCCGAAGCCTTTAACAGTCAAATATACGAACAGTGGAAAATCAAACTGGGGAATGATGTCGCTGCAATTGAGCAGGTGATGAACCACCAGCACATTGATGACATTCTCCCCGGTGCCCAAAACGCTAGCACTGACAATTTATTGTATTTGGGACAAGCACTAGCTCAGATGTGGGAAAGTCGCCTAAAATTAGTATATCCTCAGCGAGGTTTTCAAGTTAAATGCGATCGGGACGGATACACTGTTGTAGTGACGTTTTTTCAGGAAAATTAATCAACCTTTCACCCCCAACAATTCCGGTTTCAAAACCTGATTTAATTTGCCGCTGCGAAACCCCTCCAAATCCAAAGTCGCGTACACAAAACCAAACTCCTGAAACACCGCCACCAATGCAGGCAAATCCGTATTTACCACAAACTCCTGAATCTCTTCTGCAGGTAACTCAATTCGCGCAGTATCTCCATCCGATCGCACTCGCAAATTTTTCAGTCCCAACTGCCGCAAATACCGTTCGGCGCGCCCCACTCTTTGCAACTTTCCAACGGTGATTTCTTCGCCGTAAGGAAAGCGCGAACTCAGACAAGGTTGAGCCGGTTTGTCCCACCAAGGTAAACCCAATTCTTTTGCCAATTGCCGCACTTCCAATTTACTCATGCCTACTTCTGCTAAGGGCGATCGCGCGCCGCGTTCCTTTGCCGCCTGAATCCCCGGACGGTAATCCTTTAAATCGTCAGCATTCACCCCATCCACCACATAAGGATAACCCTTTGCTAGTGCTAGGGGTTTCAAAGTATCGTGCAGTTCGCTTTTGCAGAAATAGCAGCGGTTAACCGGGTTAGAAGTGTAATTGGGATTTGCCATTTCCTGAGTTTCTACTTCCTCGTGGGCAATCCCAATTTCTGCTGCTTGAATCCGCGCATCTTCTAAATCTTCGGGCAGTAGAGACGGGGAAACTGCCGTCACTGCCAAAGCGCGATCGCCCAACACGTCAAAAGCGATTTTTGCCACCAAAGTGCTGTCAATTCCGCCGGAATAGGCAATCAACGCCCGTTCCATCTGTGCGAAAATATCTTTTAATTGTGCGAGTTTTTCCACTGACATAATTTCCACTTTTATTACTGCGAAGCTATCACAATCTAATTTACAGGGTGATTTCTCTTCAACATCTTGTGGGGCAGGCATAAAAACCCGCCCAAAGGTACTATTTAAATGTAAAACAGCTTATTCGGGATCGATACCGAGGGCTGCCAATCTAGCTAAAAGCTCTTGATTGCGCTGTCTTTCCTGTTCCAGCAGCGTCTCGGCGGACTCTTTATCTTGCTGTTGGCGATCGGCGCGCTGTCGTTCATTTTCAGCCCGTTCTTCCGGCCACAACAACAACTCACCGGCTGCATTCCACCAGCGCAGCCAATATCCCGTTCTACCTTCGCGAGTTCCCTGCCACACTCCCAAAAATAGATTTAATCCAGGTATTAAATAACGGTCATTTTCATCAGGATTTTGATTGTCGTAACGGTCTGATTCTAGCGCATAAACTTCTATTCTGCCTGTATGCGGTCGAAAAATAATATAGCGAGGGACTTTGATTACTTGTTCGTAAAAAAACCACTTGCCGATTTCTTCTGTGTGTTCGACAGAGTATTCATCGCCATAAGTAGCTGATAGAAATTCCATCACTACAAAAGGGACTGTTCCTTCGGTATGAGGCGTGTAACAGCGGCGGGGATAGTTGTGAGGCCAAGGTTGAACCGGCTGCACGTACATCCAGTCTGGGGCTGTGCAAATAGTGCGATCGTCCACAGCAGCGCACAAAGCAAAATTAGAAACTATCAGTGCGTCTTGCATTAGTTCCGGGGAATCCACTACCGACTGGCGCAAACCGTTAGCGATTAAGGGATTTTCTATATTTTCCACAGGGTCATCTGGTAGGATAAAATCATCGGGAAGCAGCGGCCAGGTAATTTTTAGCTGCGATATAGGTTTGTGAATTGCAGCAGTCATAAGTCACCTCATTATTACCAATAAAAATTTGAATTTTAGTCAAGATTTCTCAGAGATCGCCTCCTTGATATTTTAACGCGATCGTTTGATATACTCAAACTTTTGAAAGTAGCGAAGGCGCGCTTTAAAATTCCCTACGGGAAAATATGGCGATCGCAATTGACAGCAGCAGCACCACATACAGCAAACCGTAGCCAGCATCTGTAATCAAACCTGCCAAGTAAGGAACTTGTCCGTAAACAGCATCGTTTCTCAAATTGAATCTGGCTAAATCCGGCAAAACCAGATAAAGTCCCATCATCAATTGTTCAATTCCAGGATTTTTAGTTAACTTGCCCAAAGCCACTAAATCCCGCGTCGAATGTCCCATCAAATAAACGCCAAATGTCAGTAAAGTTGCCAGCAGCGAACTGCTGAACACGCCAAATAAAATCCCGACACCAGCCATGAGACACAGCTCAAACCAGACAAACAACGAAGCGATTAAAATGCTTTCCAAAGGGAAAGGAATGCGACTCAAACTCAGAATACCCAGATAGATAACAGTCATTGCCGCTACAAGCACCGCCAGCACCGCCGACAGCCCTAAGTGCTTGCCCGCAATTAACTCAGCCCGACTTATCGGCTTGGCAACTAACAGGTAAACAGTCCGCTTTTCAATTTCTTTGTTGACCAATCCGGTAGCCACAAAGACTGTGGCAATTAGACCGAGAATGGTCATAGCAGCCAAACCGACATCTAAGATAATTTTCTTCTCGGTTGTCGCCGCCAATTCCGGGATCAACCGTACCGATGCTCCCATCAACAGAGCAAAAATAATAATTAAGTAAAGGATGCGATCGCGAATTACTTCCCAAAATACATTGGTCGCAACTGTCAAGATTCTTCTTAAATTCATCTAGTTATTAACCCGCTGGAAACTTTCACCATACTTTAATATAAGGAAAAAAGAAGTTCGGCAACGAAGCAGTGTCATGGATTTAACGGATTTAACTGAGGGGATGTTGACTAAAGAAATCCAAGATTCGAGGAAAGATTCTCCCCCATCTCCCCATCTCCCCATCTCCCCATCTCCCCATCTCCCACTCTCGGGCTCGGACACTCTTCCCATCTCCCCCTCTTCCCCTTTCTTCTGGGACACTCTCGTAACTGCCTGAGACAGGCTCAAACTTGACTGTCCCCCGCAGTTCCATCTTTTTTCAGTCCGGGTTGAGAGCGTTTGATCGCATCGCAGTTTACAGTAGCCCTATTACCTATATCGAACACCTCGCAAGATTTGGTAAACGAATATATTTGGGGTCTAAAAACCAGCCCCAGCCAAGTTGCCTGCATATCTAACTGATAGCGGGAATCTCCTTGGACGATCGAAGTTTTGACATCCCAGCTCGCATCTTCTGGGACTAGCCCAATTGTTTTTAAGGCTTGATTCCGCAGAAAAAATCGCTCGTTGTCAATATCTATTAACATTTGTTCTACCTGCGCCCACGGTTTTGTGCGGGCTTCATTTTGCAGGTATCGCTCCATTGCATTCAGGATGACAACACCTCGGGAGCGATTAATAGTTGGCTGTTGAAATGTCACCACATAATCGCTTTGCCTCAAATCCTGCGATAAAACGCTCGGATACTGCTGTATCCAACCTTGAATTAAAAAGTGAAATGCAAACCAACAGGAAAACAGCAGGTGAACTAGAGTAATCATCAAAAACTGAGGGCGCACCAAAGACCTGATACCTTCCCGTTTTGACTCGCTCTTCCAAATCTCTATTATCGCAAGAATTACTACTGCTATAAGCGGGCCGGATATCCATGCTATTTCCTTCCTGTCTGACGGCAATCTTAGCAGCAACCACAAGCCAATTAAGATGCTTGTCACCCACGGACTCAGACTTACTCCTTTAATAACAAAAGGTTGCTGGCTGGTCAGCAAACCCATTGAAAGTGTAAAAAATAACCAGCTCATATCAAACATCAGAGTTCTCGTCCGCCAGTCAGTGACTGCCGCCACCGACAGCAAAGCTAAAAAGATGCTGAGCAGTAAAGGCGTCTTCCAGTGGACAACTTTAGGCGGAATCATCGCCTTTTGGATTTTTTTATTGGCTTCCCAAAGGTTGTTCGTAAGCTTAGTGAGTTGCTGAGTGACATCCAACAATTGCTTCATCATAAATTTCAATTAATTATTGACGCTTTGCAAAAACAACACGGTTAAAATAACGAAATTGCTAACAGTGTGGGCGATTAAAATTCCTCCAAACTGGGTAGTTACTTGAAAAGTTTTTTTGGGAAGACGGCGGCTGAGGGTGGGCGGCCCTATAAACTGAGGCTTGGAAGCTTTTTTATTGCCGGAAACTATGTTTTCTATAATTTCTAATCCCTGCCATTTAGCTAAAAAAGTTACTGCTAATACTGAAACGGCTATCAGAGTTATTGCCGGGTAAATATCCTGCGATCCCCCTAATAAGATGTAACCGATCAGCCGTTCCCGCAAATCTTTTGAAATAACGCTTTCAATGCCAAAGAAAACTAACCAGCCTACGCAAGTACAAGAGAGATTGAGGATAGCTGTATATTCAACGCTGGTTTTGGGTTCGAGTTTAAGTAGTTTTTGCAGAAACCACGCTTCGATCGCGATCGCCAAAAACATAATTAAAATTTGCACCAAAACAGTCCGAAATGGGAAAACATTGGCAATCATAGGATTCAGGTATATCAGCCTGTGTTAGATTTTAATTGTACATCACAAGCGCAATAATCTTAACCGCAGGTTTTAGCCCTTGATTGCGTTCGCTCGTCGCTAGTAAAATAGGGGGTAGAGACTGTATCCTATAATTTTTTGAGATCGGGCAACAGAATGGAAAAATTAAACATTCAATTCGCGCGATCGAATACCCACCCCGAGACAGACTCAATAACTGCTGATTATGGTAAGGAATGGCATTGGTATTCGGACCGCCTCATCCCGCTCGGAACGCGCCGCGGGTCAGATTCACGTCTACGACGGCGCTGGGAAAGGCAAGTCTCAGGCAGCTTTGGGAGTAGTGTTGCGCTCGATCGGGCTGGGTATCAATTCGGCCTCGCCCACGCGAGTCTTGTTGCTGCGCTTTCTCAAAGGCCCCGGCCGCTCCTACGACGAAGACGGGGCAATAGAAGCCTTGCAACAGGCATTTCCCCACTTGATCGACCAAGTGCGGACTGGCAGAGCCGAATATTTTGGGGCCGAAGCAATCACCCGCTTCGATCGCGCAGAAGCTCAGCGAGGCTGGGATATCGCCAAAGGAGCGATCGCCAGCGATCTCTATTCCGTCGTGGTACTAGACGAACTAAACCCCGTATTGGACTTGGGTTTGCTGCCAGTTGAGGAAGTAGTCCAAACCCTCAAAAACAAACCAGAATCTTTAGAAGTAATCGCCACAGGCCGAGCGGCCCCGTCCGCTTTGCTGGATATTGCCGACTTGCACTCAGAAATGAAGCCCCACTATCACCCCGCAGCGGCCGATCATCATATTGCGGGTATCGAAATATACACTGGAGCGGGCAAAGGCAAGTCTACGAGCGCTTTGGGCAAAGCTTTGCAGGCAATAGGTAGGGGTATCAGTCAAGACCAATCTCACCGCGTGTTAATCGTGCAGTGGCTCAAAGGCGGCAGCGGTTATACAGAAGATGCGGCGATAGCAGCATTGCGGCAAAGCTACCCGCAGCTAGTAGACCACCAGCGGTGCGGCCGGGATGCTATAGTTTGGCGGGGGCAACAGCAAGAGTTAGACTGCATCGAAGCAGAACGCGGCTGGGAAATCGCCAAATGCGCGATCGCCAGCGGCTGGTACAAAACGATTATTCTCGACGAACTCAATCCCACAGTAGACTTAGAACTGCTTCCGGTAGAGCCGATCGTCGAAGCGCTCCTGCGCAAGCCCCGCGATACAGAAATCATTATCACCGGGCGCTGCCACAAACCCCACGCTTACTTTGACTTGGCAAGCGTACACTCCGAGGTATACTGTCACAAACACTACGGCGATCGGGGCGTAGAACTAAAGCGGGGCGTAGACTTTTAGCTGCCCCAGCAGTTGGCGAGTTCGATCGTACCAGTTATTTAAAGACGGCCTGCCTGGGAAACCGGAAATTGCCACACAGCCTTGTAACCAAGTAACCAATCTCCCAATTTTCCTTGTCTTCCCGATCTCCCCGATCTGCCTTTTTTAATCTTTAATTTCCGCCCCCGGACGCGATCCCCGACCGCCAATCCCGAGTGGAACATTAAGAATATGAGCCGCGTCTTCTTGAGCGTGAGCACCTGAGACTGTGTAAAAGGAATATTAAAGGGTGAAGACATTGAAAATAAAAGCTTACAAGCAAAAAGTCCGCGATGGAGAAAGTCTAGACAGGGTTAACGCCAGTAGGCTAGACTTGCGGCTGGCAAACAGGTTAAACTACAGCGGCATCCAAACATTCGGTGTTCTAGGCAGTGTCTGTAGTCGCACAAGCGATGACCAACAAGAAGTAGAGGAGTGAAGCTGTATGACAACACTAAATGACAATCCTAATCAAGTTGATTTAAACCTTCCGGGACTGGGCCCGGATACAATCTTCGCCGGAGCCGGGGCTGATTCGATTAGAACTTCCACCCTGGGCGGCAGCTTAATATTTGGCGAAGCCGATAACGATACTCTGATTTCAGTTGGCCCGAACGATACCCTGGTAGGCGGCGAGGACGAAGACTCAATCAGATCCCAGCGCACTCCGGCTTTGCTGTTTGGCGACGGAGGCTCGGACACAATAGTCGCTGAAGCCCAGGCTTCGTTGTACGGCGGCTCGGGCGAGGACTTCCTCCAAGGTACTGTCGAAGCTAACCTCATGTTTGGTAATGAGGACGCAGATACCATGCTGGGAGGGTCGCAGAGAAGAGACTCCCTCTACGGCGGCAAGGGCAATGACGCCATCGGCTTCTTCATTGCAGGCGGCGGCAACAACCTCTCTTTACCTGGTGGCTTGGCTATTGGCTTCGCTGGCAATGAAGGCAGCAACTACTTGCGGGGCGACTTGGGCGACGACTTGATTGTAGGTATCAATCAGAGAGACAGTCTCTTCGGTGGTAAAGACAAGGACACACTACGAGGTGTGGCCAACAGCAGCTACCTGTCCGGCGATCTTGACGACGACATCTTAGTCATTACCAACACTACGCAAGCCAGCCCGTTTGATTCGAGGGCCATCACGATCGGCATTGAGAGAACCACCTTGCTCGGCGGTGGGGGCAACGATTCCCTCTACGGCGCGATCGGCAATTTTGGCGAAGGCAGAAACTTTTTTGACGGCGGCGACGGCAACGACACGATCCGGGTTTTTGCCGCGCAGGATACCGCGCAGGGAGGTGGAGGCGACGACTTCATCGTGTCGGCGACGGTGAGTGCACTTTCGAGTGTAGGCGCATTGAGTTCATTTCCAGGCTTCGCCGGTCGGAACTTGCTCGACGGCGGCACGGGCAACGACACGATCCTGGCAGCTTTTTCGACTGATACAATGATCGGCGGCGACGGCAATGACAGCTTGAGCGGCATCTTTACTCAAGCCTCCGGTGGAGACGGCAACGATACGCTCAATGCCTCTTTTGCCGGTACTAATGCTGCGCTGATTACTCTCGACGGCGGCTTGGGCAGCGATCTGTTAATTGCCAACAGCACCGCTGGCGTCACCAACTTCATGAACGGCGGTGAAGGGGATGACAGAATCATATTTGGCACCACGCGCGATCGATTAATTGGCACCCTTGGCGGTAACGATACCATCTCCTACGCTACTGGTGTCAACTTTAGCGGTGCCCAATCAACGCCAAACATCATTACTGATAACTTGGGCAGCAACTTCATCACTGGCAGCAACGGCACTGATGTTATCACTACTGGTGCTGGCGATGACATACTGTTCGGCGGCCCCACCAGTCTTGTTACCCCAGGAGTTGACGGGGACGATACCTTAGATTCCGGCGGAGGAAACGACACGATATTGGGCGGCTTTGGGAACGACTATTTGCTCGGGGGTGACGGCAACGACTCTCTCGGCGGCGGGCCCGGTGGAGACACGCTGATTGGCGGCAGTGGCAATGACAGCTTCTACTACAACAACTTCGGCGAGGGCGTCACGATCAACTCCAACGGCAGCCTGGGTAGTAACCCAGACCAAATCGGTGACTTTACACCCGGCCAAGACAAGTTGATACTCGAGTTCGATTCGTTCCTGTTGCCACCATTAGACAATACGCTGCCAAATCGACCCGGTTCTAACGTGTTAGTAGTGCTCGACAGCGGGACTTACAACAACAATCTGACTCCGATAGGGGGCAATCCATCGCAACCATTCCTCGTTTACGAAGGAGCCAGCGGTCGCTTGCTGTACGACCCCGACGGTTCTGGAAACAGACAAGGCATTGCACTGGCTGTGTTCAACGAAAGACCGCGTTTGACTGCATCAGATATTGTGCTGATTTAATTTAGGTGGGAGCGTGTACGGTCGGTTTGGAAAAAGCCGATCGTCGCCCGCACCAACTCTAAAAACTAATTGTGCTATGTTTCGAGCTAGGGAGATCGATCCCTAGCTTTTTTATTGCAGCGATCTTTAGTCGAGCAGTCTGCATCAGGGAGCCTGAGTTTCTTTGCGTCGCGACGTTCCTCCTGACGCACCCTACAAGTTGGGGCGAGCAAAAAAATCCAGCAAACGATATGTTTGCTGGATTGAGTAGGCAGGAAACTTCTAGCGAATACTGTTACTAAGCTTTGTCTACAACGTCTTTGGCTTTATCTTTGAGGTCTTCTTTCAGGTGAATTGCGGATGCTTCCTCCTGCTTGGCTTGACCTTCTAATTTATCTTTCTGATTGCCTGTAACTTCGCTAACAGCCTCTTGGATTTTGCCTTCAACATTCTTAGCAATTGCTTCGACTCTATTTTCAATGCTCATTATTGTTTATTTTTACTCTACAACTACTAAGGTATGATTTTAAAGTTGAGTTTGAATCCCTCTTTAGAATGATTTTAAAGTTGAGTTTGAATCCCTCTTTAGAATGATTTGTTCTTAACTTTCTAGCGACTTTCAGTTGAGTGAAGTACATATATCCGGTACGGACATGGCAATGCTGATTGGTATCAACTTAAGCAGTTAAGCCCCAAAGTTCCTGATAGCAACCAGCCTTGTCAAGGGTATTGCTTACGTTGTTCGATCGATCCCAACATTCTAGGAGTCTCAACAATATAGCTAACTTCATTTGTACTTTTATCCCGCCACACAGCTCGCGAAAAATCGTACAGTCCACAAAATACCATATCTAAGGTATGATTTTAAAGTTGAGTTTGAATACCTCTTTAGATAGATTTTTTCTTAACTTTCTAGCGACTTTCAGTTGAGTGAAGTACATATATCCGGTACGGACATGGCAATGCCGATTGGTATCAACTTAAGCAGTTAAGCCCCAAAGTTCCTGATAGCAACCAGCCTTCTCAAGGGTATTGCTTACGTTGTTGCTGAATCAAACCCAACATTTTAGGAGTCTCAACAACATAGCTAACTTCATTTGTACTTTTATCCCGCCATACAGCTCGCGAAAAATCGTACAGTCCACAAAATACCATCTCTATTGAAATCCGCGGACGGGGTTGAGCTAATTCCACAGCTACTGAGGAATATAAATCATTGAGAACTACATAAAATATCCAAGTGGCATAGAAGCGTGAACCGTCCTATTTTTTGGGTGCCGAGTGGCGACGAGCGGGTGGTGAAATCCCTCTAAAATCATGATTCGACCCCCAAATCCCGTTGTTGAATCTCCATTGGCTTTGAGTTTTATTCTCACAGCTTCGAGAGTTGAACCCTCCGCAATCCCGATCGCACTAAAATTTTGGTACACCGATTCCCAACTAATAGGAATAGGCAATTGATCGGCTCGGGACTGGACTTTTGCTATGACTGGCTCAAATACTTGTGCAAATAAGTCTGCGGGTAAACAGGGAAGTAGTTTGGATAAGGCTTGTTTACTGACTTTAAATGGCTCTATCCACAGCAACTTTTCTGACTCTAATACCCGTATCATATCACTTAACCGTGAAATCCTACGGTATACCAAGCTCAAGACTACTGCGATCGTCACTGGTAATGTCAACAGTCCTAGCTTGCCGGGATCGAGGCCATCGCCCAGTTTTTGCGATCGGCGGTTTAAGCGTAACGGCTTCAAGCTTTCAGGAGTCAGCCAACACAACAACTTGGCTTGTATTTCTTTTATGGGTGGGCCTGGTACTTCCCAGACTCGACGCAGGTATGGATTACCTGACGCCCGCTGGACGTTTTTGGCTTGTAAAATGCAGTGCCGATTGGGGATCATCTCATACTTTTTCTGATTTTAACTCCGCTCGGGGGGCGTGATGCGCGCTCGATCTGGCGTGGCAGAGGTAAGATCGAGCGAGGGTGAGCTCTGTCTTAAAATAGCAACCGTCATCCCACGATCGTCCTTAAGTTGACACCTATGGACGGTGCCGTGTCCTTAGCCCCAGCCAAGTAATACAATATTTAGTCGCAAGTCAGAATATTGTTTAGATAGAATTGTTTTTTTGAAGGTTCAACTAATAAATTATGAACACCAAAACTTCTAAATTGGGCAAACTGATGAGTGGGATTGCTGCAAGCGCGATCGCCTCCTGTGCTCTGTTCTCCCCTCAAGCAAGCTTCGCTCAAGCCAGCGGTTTAAATAATGCCCAACCGCTGCAAGACTTTCAAACTCAAGACAATACCGACCCATTTTCCGGCCGCAGCAGCGGCCGGGGAATATTTGATTTAATTCACAGATCCAGATTGGGAGGCGGCCGCAGCATGGAAGAATTTAATACCGAACAGCGCCAAAATTTGAACGATGCGGCCGCAGAATACCGGAACAAACAGCGCCTACTACTGGAAAAGCAAGCTGTACCTTCTGAAGGGACGATCGCACCTGCAGAAATTACCGCCCCTGTCCCTTAAATTGCTTTCTCAGTCCGCCTAGGCGGACTTCGTTTGTCTAGCAGCGGTTTCAACAGCCGAGTTTTAATCTTTATTTCTTAGTCTCGCGTTGCGCGGACTTCGTTTGAGAAGAAGCGGTTTCAACCGCCGAACAATCTAACAACCATCGCCCTTAATCCCGTTCCAACCACGCCCGCATTTTACCCGGATTAAGCAAACCGTAAGGATCGACCAACTCTTTAAACTGCAACTGTTCCATATTAATACTTTTCATCCCTCCATCTTCCAATATATAAGTGTGAGGATTAGCAATGAGTGCGCCTTGCTCTTCGTGATACCGAATAATTTCATTAAGCCGTGATTCCGTAGTGTAGCGAACTATTTGCAAAGCTGCGGCGATCGCCCTGCCGTTCATCCGCAAAAACTCCAAGTGCATCATCACCTCATCCCCATAATAATTGTACAGTTTCTCAATCAATTTCAAACCTTTATCTGGGGGGAAAAGCGTCTGCAAATAAGTCAGAGACGGGTCAGCGCTGCGAGCGTGCAGAGTTGTATGATTCCAAGTAAATTCAGCAATTGCTGCACCTTTGCTCGCTGCTGCCGCGTTTTTTTGATAGCAAATTGTGCCGCCATATTCGCGCACCAAATCTTGCAGCGGTTCCAGACAAGATTCAGCTACCATTAACAAAGCGCAGTGCTGACCTTCAGGAATTGCATCGCGGAAAGCCGCAAAATAAGCAGGAATCGGCCAAGCACAAACACAAATTAGTTTTTTGATAATTCCATCAGCATCGCCCAAAGCTTGACCGAAGTTTGCCGATGTCATAAAATCGTCAAAAGCGACAATGATTTCCGCCCAAGCATAAGCAGGGGCGAGGGGAATTTCTAACTCAGTAATAATCCCATTTGTGCCGTAAGCGTGATTGACTTTCTGCACTTCATCGCCGCGCAATTCGATGACGCGGGGCTCGTCTTCCATTGTAACGACTCGAACGGCATGAAGATTTCCGCGATCGCGCAATTGCCCGTAAGTTATCGAACCAATTCCCCCGCTACCGCCGCCGATAAATCCCCCAATCGTTGCGGTACGGTAGGTTGAGGGAACCATCCGCAATTCCCAACCGATTTCTCTGGCTTGTTTGTCGAAAACAGACATTTTCACCCCCGGTTCTACGCAAGCTAAACCCGGTTTTATCCAGCGGATACTGTTCATTTTGCTGGTATCTAAAATGACGCCGCCGTTGAGGGGAATGCACTGCCCGTAATTGCCCGTTCCTGCACCTCTGACAGTTAGCGGAATTTTGGATTTGACGCAGGCTGCTGCAATCCGCAAAACTTCGGCTTCGCTGGCGGGACGAACTACTAAATCTCCTGTTTTATCACTTAAGAGAGGTTGCAAAACAGGACTGAAGTGATAATAGTCTTGAGATAGCTTGACAACTTGCGCGCGATCGCTAATTATTTCAATTCCCGATAGTTCCGAAGAAAAAGCATCCCAGTCAATACTTTGAATCGCAGTTGCAGTCATTTTGTTTCCTAAATCCTGACAGTATTATATCAAATCCGCGCTTCATCAGAATTATTCATCTCTCTGTTCTCTTCCTCTGCGTTCTCTGCGTACTCTGCGGTTTAATCGTTCCAATACAAACGGAATTCATATTATATATTTTCTCAAACAGAACTTAGTAACCTAAAATACTAACTGCAATCTTTTTTAGCAGTAAGGTGCTGAGGTTTCATCCTACATAGCCGGACTGCTTTTTTCAATTAACAAATCCCCCAAATACCGCCATACCGTAGTATTTCCAAGGAACTGCAACAGTATCAAATCCAGATGAGGCCAGCATTTCCAACTGTGCCGCAAGTGTAGCTAGGCGATCGGGATTAGAATACCCGTAAGAGACACTCTTCCCCACATTTGCGCGAATTTGTGCTAAGGTTTCCCCCTGATTTAGGGCCCAATCTTCTCGCGCCGCTTGATAAATATCTTTCATTGCTGCTGATTCTGCTAAAAGAGGATCGGCATTCCAAAAACAGCCACCAGCATTTAAACTTTCGCGAATGCGTTGAAACAATTTCAACTTCATCTCGTCCTCAAGATGGTGAATTGCCAGAGATGAAATGCAAGCATTGAATTTATCGCCAAACCCTGACAAATTTGGATTGTTCGCCCATTCTCCAAAATCCATTTCTATGCCCGTCCACCTGGCTGCGTATCCTGCCAACTCTATTTTGGCGCGGGCAAAATCCAGCATTCGCGGGGAGTAATCGACAGCAACTATTTCCGCAGACGGGTAGCGTTGGAGAACTTTTAAAGTGAGTTCCCCCGTACCGCAGCCGAGTTCTAAAATGCGGTGGTTTGCACTAGCAATGCAGGCTGTTAATACATCCAGCATTTCGTCATATTTAGGTAAAAGTCGCCGAATGCCGGTATCAAAATCGGCAGTATTGACGAAAACTTCTCCCGGAAAAATTTCGTTGTTCGTAGGTAAGACAGTAGAGTCAGAATTCACATCGGCAACCATAGACTACAATTGTTATCCTAACCGAGATAGAGCAAAAAGTTCGTGAAGTAAGGACACGGCAGTGCCGTGTCCTTCGCTGATATCTCAACTGAAAACCGTTATAAAGTTATGCGTACTTTTACGGAGAACCCCTGCACTCGCTGTAAATAACAATAAACCATCCCTTGCACTACGCCGTCTGGGTTTAGCCCGACGCCGACAAAGCGACCTGAAAAAGCAGTGTTATGTTAGTAGTGCGTAAAATCACTTAAAGATTCAACCTCACATTTGAGGATACCATGCGCCAGTTAATTTCTCGCAGTCGGGCTGCCATCAGCCAATTAATTTACAAGCGAATTATTCTTGCGGTGACAATTTTATTTTGTGTAGGTGTAGGAGTAGCGATGGCAAATATGTCTCGTCTTTCCTCCACCCTAATTGAATCGCAAGCCCTCCAAAATGCCACCCTCTATGCCCAAGCTATTAAAGAAGCCCGCACCCTTTACAGTTCCGATGTTGTCAATCCTCTTAACACTGCTAAAACAATTAACTTTACCCACGATTACAAGCCGATAAAAGTAACAGTTCCCGTACCAGCAACCTTTTTGGTAGAACTCGGCAAACAGATCAGCCAAAAAAATTCTGAATTGTCAGTTCGTCTGTACAGCAACTACCCGTTTCCTTGGCGAGAAAAAGAAGGTGGGGCTCAAGACGATTTTGAACGAGAAGCCATTAAATATTTGATGCAAAATCCGACACAAAAATTTTTTAGGAGTGAGGAATTTCGCGGTAAACCAGCCTTTCGCTATGCAGAAGCAGACCCTTTAACGGCTAGCTGCGTTAATTGCCACAACACTCATCCCTACAGCCCTAAAAAAGACTGGAAAGTCGGAGATGTGCGGGGGATATTAGAAATTACTCAACCTCTCGACACCATCACTCAAAAAACTCGCGACGGACTAAAAAACTTGTTTTTCTTGTTAGCCGGACTTTCAGTTTTAGGTATCTCAGGATTAAGTTTAGCTATCAGCAGGTTGCGCCAAAATGCTAAACAATTAGAACAGCGCGTCAGGGAACGGACGGCACAATTGCAAGAAACTAATGTCGAATTGATAAAAGAACAGGAAAAGTGCGATCGCCTGCTGCTCAATATTTTACCAGAATCCATTGCTGCCAAGCTAAAAAACGGTCAAAGCAGTATTGCTGACGGCTTCGCAGAAGTCACAATTTTGTTTGCGGATATCGTAGGCTTTACCGTGCTTTCATCACAAATATCTCCCGAAGAATTGCTCGAATTTCTCAACGAAATTTTTTCAGCCTTCGATGGTTTGACCGAAAAGTACGGCTTGGAAAAAATCAAAACAATTGGAGATGCTTACATGGTAGTCGGAGGTTTGCCAAACCCCAGCACCAACCACGCCGAAAGCATTGCGGAAATGGCTTTAGATATGCAGGAGGAATTAGCAAAATTTAATGCCAAATATCATGCAGGAATTAACATTCGCATCGGCATCAATACCGGACCTGCAATTGCAGGGGTTATTGGCACTAAAAAATTCATTTACGACCTCTGGGGCGATGCCGTTAATACAGCAGCCCGCATGGAATCCCACGGGGTTGCCGGCGCGATTCAAGTCACACAATCAACTTACGATATCTTGCGAAATAAGTATCTGTTTGAAGACAGAGGAATTATCAAGATCAAAGGCAAGGGCGATATGAATACTTATCTGCTTAAAGGCAGGTTAGTCAGCGCAGTTGCGGTTTAATTTGTTTATTAGACCTCTTGCAAAAAAATATGTGTTATCCTTAAAAGTTTGCTCGATTTTAGGTCAAACTTTGAATTCTTGGGTTGATTGGCATCTCCTTAAACTTGCCGGGCCTGCTAGATTATAAAATTGGCTAAACTTTTCATAGCAGCACAAAATTATTTTGCAAAAGGTCTATTATATTATTAAGGGGTCTGCTAGTTAGTCCGGAGTCATCAGTCATTAGTCAACAGCCAGCAGCCAAGAAGTAACAGTTAATGGTTGCTGGCTGTTGACTGCTGAAAATTAGAGAAATTACAAAGGGGATGTGAAAAACTCGGTTGCTGTGCAGTTGCTTTGTCGATCAACCCCAAATTTATTAATTACCAGAAATCCGGTTTTTTTTGTATGTCCTAAATTAGCCCATTGCCAAATAGTAATTTTTATGCAAGTGCGAATTTTCTCATTTTTTAAATTTTTTCAATCTCGCTTGTCTAGGCAAATAGCTTTGTGGATATTTGCTAGCATTCTTGTCATAGAGGGAATTATTTTAGTTCCCTCTTATTTTCGGCGCGAAAATGAACTTTTAAGTCAATTAGAACAGGTATCTCGGGCGACTGTTGATTCCCTAAAGTTTTTGCTGCAACAAGATATTTCCGATCGCACTTTCTTGCAAGAAGAAGTAAAAAATATTACTAAGGATTCTCAAGTAGTCTTAGGACTATCTATTTACCAAGCTAACGGTGAGCTAATATATACACTTGGCGAACCCCCAGAAATCAGTGTACAGGAACTAAAAAGGGCTCGTATAGTTCACCATCACAATTTCGATGGCAAGAGGTACGATATTGCTTGGACGGAGCGACATTTGGGAGGCGATTACATCTTAATTGTTCGCCAGGATGCTTCCACCGTTCAGCCGGAACTCTACGCATTTATCGGGCGGATTGCGGTTCTAGTCATCATTATATCAGCCTTTGTCACTTCGGTGACTATGTTTTTTTTGGGGGTGACAGTAATTGCACCTATCTTGAGATTGCGCGATGACTTGATCGCTGCCGGAGACGCTTTGAGCAAAGATCGAGCAAAACCTGATTTCTACTCTCTGTCTGTCAAGCGCGATGACGAGTTGGGAGAACTCATGGTCGCATTCAATCAAATGTTTCACCGAGTATACAAGGAAATAGCACAGCGGAAACAAGCTGAGGAAATATTGCGCGCCGAACAAGAAAAGTCGGAACGTTTATTACTAAATATTTTACCGGCAATGATTGCCGATCGCCTAAAACAAGGCCAGATAAATATTGCGGACGGATTTGCGGAGGTTACGGTTTTGTTTGCTGATATTGTGGGCTTTACCGAAATATCCTCCCGCACATCTCCGGAAGAATTAGTCAAATTGCTTAACAAAATATTTTCATGTTTCGATCGCTTAAGCGAGGAATACGGGTTAGAAAAAATTAAGACAATAGGCGACAACTATATGGTAGCAGGCGGTTTGCCGCTTCCCTGTACAAATCACGCCGAATCTATTGCCGAAATGGCCCTGGAAATGCAGCAAGAAATTATGAAATTCCGCGACGAATGCGGTCAATCTCTCAATATCCGCATTGGCATTAATACTGGGCCTGTTGTAGCAGGTGTCATCGGCACTAAAAAGTTTATTTACGATTTGTGGGGAGATGCTGTGAATACAGCAAGCCGCATGGAATCTCAGGGGCTGCCGGGTAAAATTCAAGTTAGCAGCTCAACTTATGAGTTGCTGTGCGATAAGTATTTGTTGGAAAAGCGCGGTAAGATTAATGTTAAAGGCAAAGGAGCAATGACCACTTATTTGCTGAAAGGCAGAAAAATTTAACTGATAATTTTAACCATCACCCGCGAATATGTGGTGTAGCGGCAGATGTTGCAGGGCAGCCGCCCTCAACACCAAACTATATTTTTTTTGAACGAACCGCGAAGACGCTAAGGAGGCGAAGGAAGAGAAGAGAAGAAAAGAGAAGAGAATATAAAGAGTTGCCAAGTGAGTTAACATTGCTATATTAAAATGCGAGTTGGTATTAGTTACATGGGTAAAAATGACGGCGAATCAGGAACAGAATTCTTCTACTTCACCGATTTGGCAGCCCTTCACGCAAATGAAAACGGCTGCCCCGCCGCTGAAGGTAATTCGCGGCAAAGGATCGGTGCTGGAATTGGCAGACGGGCGACAAATTCTTGACTGCATTTCTAGTTGGTGGGTGACTGTTCACGGGCACAGCCATCCGGTTCTGGCGGAGGCTCTTTACGAACAAGCTCAAAATTTAGAACACGTCATCTTTGCGGGGTTTACTCACGAACCTGCCCAGAAACTTGCGAGTAAATTGCTAACTCATACGCCTGTTTCTTTAACGCGGATTTTCTTTTCTGATAACGGCTCGACTGCTGTTGAAGTTGCTCTGAAAATGGCATTTAAATATTGGCACAATCTCGGAGAAACTCACCGCACTAGCTTTATTAGTTTTGAGGGAGGTTATCACGGCGATACTGTGGGCGCGATGTCTGCTGGCAGAAGTTCGCTGTGGTGGGAATCTTTTGCACCTTTAATGTTTGCTGGGGATGTTGTTCCTTTTCCCGCGACTTTTGACGGCGACGAGGAGGTGGAAAGCAAGGAGGCGGCCAGTTTAGAGAAATTGGAGTTTTTGTTAAAGCAGGGCGGCTATGCGGGAATTTTTATCGAACCTTTGGTGCAAGGTGCTGGGGGAATGCGAATGTGCCGCCCTGAGTTTTTGCAGGCGATCGCACAACTTGCCCGCCAGTTTAATGTATTGTTGATTTACGATGAAGTAATGACGGGTTTTGGTCGCACGGGCGAACTGTTTGCCTCAGTTAAATCGGGAACTTCACCAGATATCCTGTGTTTGTCTAAAGGATTGTCTGGCGGCTGCTTGCCAATTGCTGTCACAATGGCGTCGGAGGAGATTTATCAAGCGTTCTGGCGAGATGAATCGGACAAAGCTTTTTTTCACGGTCATTCTTACACCGGAAATCCTTTAGCTTGTGCGGTGAGTGTAGCATCTATGGAGCTTTTGGAGCAAAACCCAAATGTGTATCAAGGGATGGAAAAACTGCACCGCAAGTATCTGAATCAATGGCTGAGAAATCATCCTAAACTCGAACGGATTCGGATTTGCGGCACCATCGCAGCAATGGATGTGAAAACGGACGGCGTTTCCGGTTATTTTAATGACATCGCTCCTCTATTGAAAGCCAGATTTCTCGAAGCGGGGTTTTTGCTCCGCCCCTTGGGAAATACGCTTTACTTGATGCCCCCCTACTGCATTTCTCCTGATGAACTAGAATCGATTTATCGGGTGATTCGTCAGGTTTTGGATACTCTGTAAACCCTTTAATTTTAGTAATGAATTTACCCAATTGGAACGATTTGGCTGACGACGCGCTGGCGGGCAAATGTCTCTCTCGCGAGCAATCTTTAGCCGTATTGCGCGCACCGGATGAGGTTTTGCTGGAACAACTAAACGCAGCTTACCGGGTGCGCCGCCACTACTGGGGAAACCGAGTCAGGCTGCACTATTTGTTAAATGCTCAAAGCGGGCTTTGTCCTGAAGATTGCCATTATTGTTCTCAGTCAAAAATTTCGACTGCGGAAATTGAGAAATATCCGCTTTTAGCTAAGGAGAAAATTCTGGATGCCGCCCAACGCGCAGCAGACTTAAAAGCTGGTACGTTTTGTTTGGTGATTTCGGGCCGCCAGCCCAGCGCATCTACTTTCGATCGCGTTTTGGATGCTGTCGAGACTGTGAAGGAAAATTATAACCTGAAAATTTGTGCTTGTTTGGGATTGTTGAGCGAGGAACAAACTCACCGTTTGGCTAAAGCTGGAGTCGATCGCGTAAATCACAATCTCAATACTTCCGAATCATATCATACGGACATTTGCACCACTCACACTTTTGGCGATCGGGTTGAAACCGTCGAACACGTAAAAGCAGCGGGAATCACAACTTGTTCCGGCGGAATTTTGGGGATGGGCGAATCGGATGATGATGCGATCGATTTAGCGCTTTCGCTTCGCAAATTGGGCGTTACTAGCGTACCGGTTAACTTTTTCATTCCGATTCCCGGAACGCCATTTGCAGATGTGAACAGGTTAACTCCCCGCCAATGTTTGCGAATTCTCTGTTTGTTCCGATTTTTGCTTCCCAGTCAAGAAATTCGGATTGCTGGGGGACGGGAGGTGCATTTGCGATCGCTGCAACCTCTCGGACTCTACCCCGCTAATTCTATCTTTGTTGGCGATTATCTGACAACTCCCGGACAAGCTGCCCATCAAGATTGGGACATGATTCGAGATGCGGGATTTGCGATCGAATCCCCCGAAGGTTCTGTCTTAGAAGCTGATTCAGCAGTTACCAAATCCGAACAAAAAACCCTGGTTGTTTAACTATTGTAGTAGTTTTCAATCGGATGAAATAGAGTAGGACACGGCACGGCCGTGTCCCTACTCAATATCTATACTTCACGCTTACGCATGGGCGGATAGAAACCGGGTTTCTGAGGTAGCAAATGCGTCATCCGCAAGTTCTTAGATTGTAGCCAGAAACCCTTATTCTACCGTTGACATTCTAAAATCTAAAATCTAAAATCTAAAATCATACAAGAGGGGTAAATTGTGGACAAACGCGAAGAAATTACGATCGCAGAATACCAGCTAACTGCCGAATCTTTCCGAGAAGGAACTTGGCATCACGACGTATCCCAAAATCGCGACGCACTGACGGCTGCCATGCCCCGCAATCCCGGTAAAATTCTCGATATAGGATGCGGCCCGGGACGAGATTTAGTAGCGTTCAAAAGCCAAGGACACACAGTTGTAGGCTTAGATGCAACTCCAGCTTTTGTAGAAATAGCAAAGAAGTTATCGGGATGCGAAGTTTGGCAGCAATCTTTTCTGAATCTAGACTTGCCAAAGGAAGAATTTGACGGTATTTTTGCCAATGCTTCCCTGATTCACGTTCCCAGCGACGAGATGGTGAAAGTGCTGCAAGATTTGCACAAAGCCTTAGTTGTTAGCGGTGCAATTGTCATGTCAATGTGCCGGGGAAATTGGGAGGGATACGACGAGCGGCCAACCGGAAAACGCTATACTGCCGGATGGGAATATCATACTTTAGCGCCTTGTTTAGAACAAGCGGGATTTGCCATTGTCGATCGCTACTATCGCCCCCCCGGCTTACCCCCCGAAGCTCAATCTTGGGTAGTAATAGTGGGCAAAAAAATCTAACGTAAATTGGAAATTGCGAATCGTTCCCCTCTCTTCCTCTGCGCCCTCTGCGCCCTCTGCGGTTAAATAAAAAAACTCATTCACCAATAGACAGAAGATTGCTGTATAATCATCCACAGTCAAATAAACCACTTTCTGCACCAATTAAATCCAAATTAATATGACAGATAAATTCCACGTTTTTTTAGCTGGTGCTAGTCGAGGAGTCGGCTTAGAAATCGCGAAATGCCTGGCAGCACAAAAAATGCAAGTAACTGCACTTTTGCGATCGCCCGCCACCAGCACCGAATTAGAAGCAATGGGCATCAAAGTCGTGACTGGCGATGCTTTGGATGCAGCAGCTATGGAAGCTGCGATGGCTGGCGGCGATCCAATTCATGCCGCAATCAGCACAATTGGCGGCTTGCCCAAAGATGGAAAAAGATCCGATTATTTGGGCAACAAAAACTTGATTGATGCGGCCGTCAAAGCAGGCGTGCAAAAATTTATTTTAGTTTCATCCATCGGCAGCGGTAACAGTGCCGCTGCTTTGCAACCGCAAGTTTTGGAAACTTTGGGCCCGGTTTTAATTGAAAAGGAAAAAGCCGAAAATCATTTGATAGCAAGCGGGATGATTTATACAGTGATTCGTCCGGGCGGACTCAAATCGGAACCTGCAACAGGCAACGGTATTTTAACAGAAGATTGTCTAGTTGCTGGAATGATTCACCGGGCAGATGTAGCGCAGCTAGTTTGCCAGTGTTTAGTTTCTGATGCTGCTAACAATAAAGTTTTGTCGGCGGTAGACAGGCAAATGCTTTACGGCAATCCAGAATTTGAGGTATTAAATCTTTAGGGGCGGGTTTAGCGCAAACATAAGCTGTATCGCATCTAAATTGTTTTTTTTTGGCAGGCTAGAAGCCTTGTCATTACCCACATTTATGATAGTGAACAAGTAGTGCTGCAGATTAAATTTATGAACCGGGAGAACTTCACAGACCCCCAAAAATAGGCATTGGAGCAATGGGGAGATGTAGACCTTGGAGATAGCCGCCAGACCAACAGAGTTCTCGAGGTTGGAGCAGCGTTAGCTCAGAATCCATCAGCCAGCTTACCAACACAAATGGAAAGTTGGAATCAATTAAAAGCCGCCTGCCGACTGCTAAGGGAAAAGGATGTCACTCACAAGGCCCCATCGTCAACCCCATTGTTCAAGCACTCTTTGTCAAGCTCAACAAACTGGCGCACCAATCGTACTCTCTCTCCAAGACACAACGGAACTAGACTATAGTGCAGTGCCAAAAAGCGCACGAGCGGGTTTAGGCCACATCGGAGATGGTAGAGGTTAAGGGCTCATGCTCCAGACTTGCCTAGCTGTCGTACCGAGACCCCTCAATCCAGAGAGCCTAGGTATCGCCCGACAATTGCCGTGGATGCGACCGTCCATGACAAAAGCTCAAAAACTTGCCCTCAAACAGTCAAAAAATGCTTCAGCTTTAGGGAAGCAATCACCGTCAAACCACCAACCAGCGGCCCTGAACGTCAAGAACTACCGATTAGTGGATGGTGCATTCGTTGTTGGGAAGTCCGGGAGGATAGTTCAGAGGGATTGGAATGGATTCTATTTACCGCTGTTGCTGTGACAGATGCGGCAGTAGCAAAAGAACAATTGGATTGGTATTAATCGAAGAGTATCACAAGTGTCTCAAAAGCGGTTGTGGGATTGAACAACGGCAATTGGAGACTGGAGACGGACTGCTGAGATTGCTAGGATTTTTGGCAGTTGTAGCTGTCAGGTTATTGCAGTTACGTACTGCTAGTCGTATGGATGGAGCTGCAGACGCTTGTCAATTCGTCCCTAATTATCTGTTAAAAGTCCTTTCTGCCCGCCGAGGCTTGTTTGAGGAGCAGTTGACGAGCGTCTGAATTTGGGAAATCTGTAGCTCGCTTGGGTGGTTTTATTGGCACAAAATCGGACGGGAATCCAGGCTAGCAGACGTTATGGCGTGGTTGGGCAAGATTGCAAGATATGTGTTGGGCGCTCAAATTAGCAGCCCAACACTTTTGAAAATGCGGGTTGAAAAATGTGGGTAATGACAAGGGCGATAAGCCCGCCCACAAAATCAATACACAAAATAAATTTGTTTGTGGAACCGGCTGGAGAGCCCCTTCCTGAAAGCTTAGCTTAAACCAAATTTACTAAGGCTTTGCTTTTTTCTGAGCAGCCGCATAATGCTCGCTCATTAACTGATTAACTTCTGGATTGTAAATCCGCAGATAATTCCAGTAATTCTCAAACACCGATTTCACGTATCCTTTCGTTTCAGGAAACGGAATCTTTTCCGCAAAAGCATCCGGGTCACTAAAATCAAACCTCTTCAACCAATCTGATACTGCATTCGGCCCGGCATTGTAACTCGCCACAGCTAACATCGAGTTATTCTTGTACTCGTCGTGAGTGTGATCCAAATACCACGTACCGAGTTTAACGTTGTCGTCCACATTCTCCAATGAATACTTTTTGAGGCTGATTTTATCAGCAACCCAAGCTGCTGTTTCCGGCATTACTTGCATTAACCCGGTGGCACCAACTGAGGATTTGATAGCGGGCATAAACCGCGATTCTTGCCGGATTAATGCGGTTACTAATACTGGATTTATTGTGCGTTCTTTAGACCACTTGACAATGGTTTCTAAGTAAGGAAAAGGATAAAGCGCTTGCCAGTAAATCGGTTGCTGTCTCAGAGCGAGGTATTCGGTTCTATCATCGGGTTTTTCGCGCTGCCGCAAACTCCCAACCATCCACAAACCGTCTAAATTGTCTCCGACTGCTACTCGCATTAAACCGTCGGTAAACTGTTCCGCAATACTTGGTTCTACGCGATTGATAAATTCTATTTGCCACAGCTTCCAAGCATCTCTATCTTGACCTAATTGATAGAGTTCTTTCAACGCAGGAGAACCGGCGGTTGGTTCGGGGCGCTGAGGGGGCCGCACTACATTCGGAGACAAATCTCGGACTGTGGTAAAGTCGCCTACGGGCCAGCCGATAAGTACAGCCGATCGCCACGCAAAATATGATTCTGGATAGCGCAATATAGTGTACTCAAATGCAGTCTTGGCGTCTTGTTGGCGACCGAGTTGCTGTGCCCATTTTCCGACCCAAAATGCTGCTTCTGGAGCTTGTTCGCTGTCGGGATTGTGGGTGGTTAATTCTCTCGCCCACTGCCAAGCTGATTTTAAATCTCCGCCTTTGGCATACTGCTGGGCGATCGTCCACCGCAGTTCGCTTGCTTTATCAGAATTGTTGTATTTTGTCAAGAGCAACTTGCGGGTATCTGAGGCGGATTGACCGCTGCCTAATTTGTCGAGAAGTTTGGATTTATCTAACAAAGCTTCGGCGGCATAATTGGGGAATTTGCTAATAACTCGATCGAGCAAAACGATCGCTTCTTTCGGTTCGTTCAACCGCGACAGCCGAATTAAACCCAAACCAGTATCTTCGGCTTCGGGGAAATCCCGCACTAATTCTTGATAGGCAATTCTCGATTCCGGGATTTTTCCGTCGAGCCACAAACCGCGAGCTTTTCGGTAAATATTTTTGGCGGTGCGGGGAGCTTTCCCGTAAGCAATAGCTCCTTTACCGTAATCCTGTTTTTCCCAATAGCCGAAGGCAATTTCTTCCCAATCTTCCGGTTTCAAAGCAGCGCTGTTTCGCTGCACAAGTTGTTCCAAAATTGTACCGTAATCTTTGACATAATGACCGTATTTTGCTACGAGCAGCATCAACTCCGGCTGATTGGGATTTTCTTGTAACTTAGCGAGGGCAATTTCGACGCTGCGGGGATGAGCGGGAAATTCAGTAATTGCCTGTTGCCAATATTCCGGTTTTGACTTGCCTAAAACATATAAAGCTTCCGCTGCTACCGGGTCGCTCGGATAGTTTTTGAGCAGTTCCTGCCAAGCTTTTTGGGCTTTGCCTTTGTCGCCGCTCAATTGGTAAGCTTCCGCCCTTTTTAGGGCAATGTGAGCAGCTAAAACCGGATATTCTTGCTCTAATTTGTCCAATAATTTTAATGCTTTGACGGCATTTCCTTGCTGGATTAAATCGCTGGCAAGCAAGTAGCGGGCGCGGCTTTGAGGGGAGATTTCCTGCTGCGGGTTCGTACTTGCAGACTGAGTAGCTGCGAGTTCAACTAATTTTGCCGATCGCTCGATCGGTGGCAGCGACACCAGCATCTTGACTTCCGATTCGGAATTCGCTGCCTCCAGGGGCTGCTGGGCCTTCTGGAACGAGTCCAAACCCGTCCATTTCGTCCCAGCAACCAAAGAACCGATCGCAATAACGCAAACTGAAACGCTGATTAAAACAGAAACTTTGGCCTGGCGTCGTTTTACCATGGGAAAATTTAAGAGAATAAGAATAAAGAACCGATCGTTTGTCAAGAGCTATCACAGGCAGGATGGGTGTTCCACGCCATCACAGGCAGGATGGGTGTTCCACGCCATCACAGGCAGGATGCCTGTTCCACGAGAAATAAATGTTAAGAGTGGGGCGGGTATGAACAGCCGGCCCTAAAACAGATTATTGAGATTGGTGGAAGATCCGATCGCAGGCGGACTTGGCTGATATAGTAGCAGAATTTATTTCGATGCGGAGCGGAGAATTTGTGCGATCGATCTATTTACCCGCGCCTGCAAAAAAAGCACAAACCACCAACTACAAAGTACAATCAAAAATCTCAAATCTAAAGTGTAAATCAAAACATGGAATTTCTAGTCACCGATACACCCCGCTCTGTTTGGACGGGAGACGCCCTGGCAATTGGTCTGTTTGAGGACGCGCTGGAACTCACCGGCGACCTGGCACAATTAGATGAAAAGCTTGCAGGTACATTGAAAGAGCTGCTACTGGAAGTAGATTTTAAGGGCAAAGCGGGTACGAGCGCCATCACCCGCGTCGGGGGCAATAATCCCATCCGCAAAATTGCGATCGTCGGTTTGGGAAAAACAGAGGACTTAAAATTAGACACCGTGCGACAAGCTGCTGGTATTTGCGCCAAGTTAGCCAAAAAGGAGAAATGCAAAACCCTCGGAATTAGCTTTCCTGTGTGGAAAAGTGCGCCGGATTCTACAGCAAGCGCGATCGCCGAAGGTGTAGAACTCTCCTTGAATCAAGACAACCGTTTCAAATCTGAACAGGAAGACAAAAGCCCGCAACTCGAACAAATTCATTTGCTCGGTTTTGCCGGTACCGAAAGCGCGATCGCCCGCGCCCGCCAAATCACTGCCGGAGTCATTTTAGCACGGGAATTAGTCGCAGCGCCGGCAAATTTTGTCACCCCGATTACCATGGCCGAAACCGCTCAAAGTCTGGCTGCCGAATGCGGTTTAGAATTAGAAATCCTGGAGCGGGAAGACTGTGAAAAACTAGGCATGGGAGCCTTTCTCGGCGTCGCCCTAGCATCTGATTTACCGCCAAAATTCATCCACTTAACTTACAAACCAGAAGGCACGCCGCGCCGCAAAATAGCAATTGTGGGCAAAGGATTGACCTTTGACTCCGGCGGTTTGAACATCAAAGGTGCTGGCAGCGGCATTGAAATGATGAAAATAGATATGGGCGGCGCTGCGGCTACTTTGGGAGCGGCAAAGGCGATCGGTCACATCAAACCAGATGTCGAAGTTCACTTTATCAGCGCCGTCACTGAAAACATGATCAGCGGCCGCGCCATGCACCCTGGAGACATCCTTACAGCTTCCAACGGCAAAACAATTGAAGTTAACAATACCGATGCAGAAGGCCGTTTAACCCTGGCTGATGCTTTGGTATTTGCTGATAAATTGGGAGTTGACGCAATTGTCGATTTAGCAACTCTAACCGGGGCCTGCGTAATTGCTTTAGGCGACGAGATCGCCGGTTTGTGGAGTCCTCAAGATAGCCTAGCCGCCGAAATAGTCGGCGCCTCAGAATTGGCCGGCGAAAAATTTTGGCGGATGCCGATGGAAGAGAAGTATTTTGAGGGCTTGAAAGCATTGCACGCTGACATGAAAAACACAGGGCCGCGTCCCGGCGGTTCGATTACGGCAGCGCTATTTTTGAAGCAGTTTGTGAAGGATACTGCTTGGGCGCATTTAGATATTGCCGGCCCGGTTTGGACTGACAAAGAAAATGGCTACAATGGCCCTGGGGCTACCGGTTTTGGAGTTCGGACTTTGGTGCAGTGGGCGATCGGCGGCGCTTAATTGTGGATTTCCAGCACAAACATTGAGATTTTCTCTCCCTTAAAAGTCCGCTAGTCCATCAGTGAGTCTAGGGTTTAAGGCCCCAGGCTCACTGCTTAAATAATCTAAAAGAAAATTTAATATAGCAATCCTTGCAGGAGTCCTAAATTTTTTACCCCACCCCGACCCACCCCGAACCCGCTGGGAGTCCGTAAGAAATTCACAAATGATTTAGGATTGCTATAGCGCTGATTAACAATTTAAATGTTTCAAAAGTCATAAGTAGGCAAACCTATGTATTCCCTCACTGGGAGCAACGCTTAGGTTGCTCCCAGTGACGATCGCCATTCCTCATTCTTGGGAAAAGCTTTGTTCCCGGGGCCCAACCTCGACAGTTTTGACATTCCCTGAAAAAATAGCTGTTTCATAAACAATGAAAAAAGTATATAATTTTATGTAAATATTTCACTAGCAGAAATCAAATAATTAGATTTCATCGGATTTGCATTGGTACAGATAATTTTTTTCTTGAACTTTATGCAAGAACAATTAACAGTTTTTTTTTCAACACTTGCTGTATCTTCCGCACTCGGCTGCAACGGGGTACCGGAATTGCGACTGTACGCTGTTTTTGACTCGCTGACGGCACTGGCTTATTGTTCGATCGCCCTATCTTTAGTTTATTTTACCCGCCAAGGTTCTCACCGCAAAATTTTCCGGCTGTTTGCTGTTGCTTTTTTTGCCTGCGGCGCTGCTAAATTGACGGAAGTTTGGACGCTTTGGCATTCCATATATTGGCTGTCGGTAACTATCAAAGCTGCCAGTGCTTTGATTTGTTTGCTTGTAGCCGCATTCGCCCTCGCAGTCATGCCGAAAGCACTTGCCGAGTCAGGTTTAAATCCAAGAACAAATCTTCCAAAACAGCCGTTAAAACAAGTAGAAAAAAATCAGCACCAGCATCATATCCAACAAGGAGAATTGGCAAAAGAATCAATAGAGTTTTCCGATCCAGACACTATTGTCGATCGCGCTTTAGATATCAATTCGCTTAACGAACAGTTAGAAAAAGAAATTGCCGATCGCGAGCGGGTTGAGGAAATGTTGCAACTAACTCAATTTGCGATCGACCGATCGGCAGATGCGATATTCTGGATCGGGCCAGACGGTAAATTTTTGTACGTCAACGACGCCGCTTGCTCTTCATTGGGATATTCTACCGATGAATTGCTATCGATGACAGTGCACGACATCAATCCAGATTTTCCCCAAACTGCTTGGAGTTTGCACTGGAAAGTCTTAAAAAGGTGCGGTTCGGTTAATATTGAAGTTCACCATCTCACTAAGTACGGTCGAATATTTCCGGTAGAAATTACGATCGACCATTTGGAATTTAACGGCAAAGAATATCAGTGCGCGTTTGCTCGCGACATTAGCGAGCGCAAGCGGATTGAGGCGGCTTTGCGGGAAAGAGAAGAAGAATTTAGGTCATTAGTTTCTAGCATTCCCGGTGCAGTTTACCGTTGCAGTGCTGCGGGGCGAGCGAGCTTAACTTTTATCAGCAGTGGCATCGAAGCTATTTCTGGCTATCCCGCAGCTAACTTTATGCAAAAACCGGTGCAGGCTTTTCCGAGTATAGTTCATCCCCAGGACGCTGAGTATATCGATAAAATTATCGATCGGGCTATTAAAACAAAACAACCTTACACGCTCGAATATCGCCTGATTCACTGCGACGGAAATGTGCGGTGGGTTGCAGAGAAAGGTCAAGCCATTTTCAACGCAGCAGGTCAAGTTTTATCCCTCAACGGTGCGATTTTTGACATGACAGAGCGCAAAGCAGCGGAGGATGCTTTGCGCCTCTCCGAGGCGATCGCCAACAACAGAGCCCAGCAGCTAGAAATCGCCCTCAAAGAACTCCGAGAAACTCAAGCTCACCTAATTCATACCGAAAAAATGTCAAGTCTCGGTCAAATGGTAGCTGGAGTAGCTCACGAAATTAATAACCCTGTCAGTTTTATCTACGGCAATATTTCCTATGCCAGCCAATATATCAGAGACTTGTTGCAGCTTGTGGAACTTTACAAAAAACACTATCCTCAGCCAGCGGTAGAAATTCAACAATGTATTGATAATATCGATTTAGAATTTTTGACAGAAGATTTGCTAAAAATATTATCTTCGATGAAAATGGGAGCCGATCGCATTCGCGAAATAGTTCTGAGCTTGCGAAACTTCTCGCGTTTAGACGACTCAGTAAAGAAGCCGATTAACCTTCACGAAGGCATCGACAATACGCTACTAATTTTGCACAACAAACTGCGAGCCAGAGGCGACTATCCCGAAATAAAAGTAATCAAAAATTACGGTAAACTCCCCTTAATAGAATGTTATGCAGGTCAGCTAAATCAGGTATTTATGAATCTGCTTAGCAACAGTATTGACGCCTTGGAAGATGCTTGCAACCAAAAAAGGCGAGCGGCGGTCGGCAACGATTGGGAACCAACTATTAGCATTCGCACAGAAGCCCTGAACGAAAATAGTATTTGCATCCGCATTGCCGATAATGCGACAGGCATGACAGAAGACGTGCGGAGCCGATTGTTTGACCCATTTTTCACGACAAAACCGATCGGGAAAGGCACCGGTTTGGGGTTAGCCATCAGTTACCGAATTGTGGTGGAAAAACACGCCGGAGCCTTGAGCTGCCGTTCCGCCATAGGAGAAGGTACGGAATTTGCGATCGAGATTCCTTTATGAAAAATGTGTTTGTAGTGAGGACTTGCATTCCGATGCTGCAAACCAATTTTTGCGGACATAATATTATATCATGTCCGGTCGATTACTGTTGATATGGGCGGGGCGGGTTTATGAATTTGTTGGCTTTGAATTTGAGAATACTGGTGAACCCGCCCCTACAAGATATGGAATTCGATCGTAACAGATCGATCGGACTTGATATTATTCCTGCTTTTTCCTTCCCCTTTCCCTTCCTCATTAATTACGATCGCACTCCCCGTTGCCGCAACAAATTATCTGCCCGCTCCCTATCTGCTGCTTTCAAAGGCGGGCGGGGTTCTTGACAGTAATCAATCGCTAAATTAAATCTAGCTTGATTGTAAACACTCATTAATACAGCCTGTAAATCGAGTTCCGGTTCTGCATCGGACGGTTGCAAAGGTACTCGCAAGCAAGGAATCTGGTCTCGCACGCTAAAGGCATACAATTCAGCTTGAGGAAGTTGAGAACCGCGACTGACTAAAATCCGATAATCTGTGCGCTGCGTAACTCCTAAAATCGGCATGGGTTTGCCGCTTCTGAGCAGGTCAATTTCGACTAAGTTGGTGCGACTTCTCAACACTTGCTGCCGTTTAGTTTCACAAGCATTTCGTCCTTCTCCTGCGGTTTTATTCTTGGGGGAAATAACTTCAATAACGGTGATAACTCGATCGCTAGTCATTTCTCTAATTTATAAATAGCTTTCTTCTATGGTTTCTGGCAGCGGGAGTTGAACGGGGATGGGTTCGGTGCGGGTGAGGGTAGCAGTAGCAGAAACCGGTGGAGTTGGGTTTAACTGTTTGGAGACGAGGGAAATGTGGGGAATTCCTACTAATTCAGAGGATGCGCCCAGATAGATCCGCTTTTCTACCGCAACTGGATAGTTCGGATTGAATTCAGGTTCGATCGCGATCGCGGCAGCTACGATCGCGCGGCTGCGAACTTCTGACCAAAATTCCGGTTGTTCTAAATAGGGATTCATTCCCGGAAATGGGGAGGCCATTCGATCTCCTCGCTGGTTAACTTTGCTTGCTGCAATACTTATTTTAGAACTTCGGCAGGGATTAAGACAATGTTTGTGCGATCGCCACTTGTATTAACTGTGAAACGGAACAGTTAGTAAAGGCAAAAGCGTTAAAATCAGCCAACTCCAAAACCACTTATTCGATTTTAGCGGCGTTTCTGCCCCTGTCAAAAGCGCATCTATTCTCTCTCCCAATCTATTGGGCGATCCCGCAGCACCAACCACGCAAGCTATATCAAAATATCGGTGCGGATAGCTGGCTACCAACAGCAAAGCTTCTGCTAATAACAAAGAATCTACTCCCGCCGCAGCCTTAGCGTCAGCCCGCAATTCCCGCAGCGTTAATAACTCTTCCCACAAAGCTTGCGTATTTGGCAGCCAAGCCGTAAGTTGCCGCAGCCATCCCAGCCAGAAAAACCAGAAAGTATCGCGGTAATAGTAGTGCGCTTGTTCGTGGGCAATTACTGCTTGCAAGTGAGCTGGGGTCAGGGTTTTCAACAAACCCGAAGTGACTGCAAATTCAGGTTGCCAAAAACCAACTAAAGCCGAAAATAGAGCGGACGTGTTCATAACTCTGACTGTTTTTCCGGCTATTTCTTTCTGCGGGCAATTGCGAATTTGATTTAAAAATAAAATGCCCTTGGCTGCTAGCTTAATGCACCAAAATGCTGCTATTATTAAAAAACTTACAGCGATCAAGTAGCTCAACCACCCTTCTTCAATTCCTACGATATGAATTCCTACCATTTGTCCTTGAATTCCCATGAATAAAATTGCTAGAGCTGTGGCGAGCAATAACAGGGGGGGAAACAGGAATAACAAGAGCGATCGCTGCCAGCGGCAAGTCCAATTTCCGTGAGGAAAAGACCATCTCAATCTCAGGCAGCAAGCAGCAATCAGTGCAGTTAAAATTAGGATTAAGTGCATTATTTTCGATCCTCCCTAGCTTGGCGGACAGCTTGAATGCGAAGGGCAATTTCTTCTAATTGTTCGACAGTTGCTTGGTCGAGGCTGTCAGCAAATGCTGCTACAATATCGGGATTGCCTACTGCTAGAAATTTCTGCAATCGATCGTAAGCCAAGAGCGATCGAGCTTCTTCGCAAGAAACTAAAGGTTGCCAAGTGAAAGTCCGTTCTGTTTTGTCGCAAACCAGCCAACCTTTGTCTGTCAGCCGCCGCAGCACTGTTGTTACTGAAGCGTAAGCCAATTCTCGATCGGGATCGGACAAAATGCGATCGTGCACGTCTTTCACTGTAGCAATCTCTAGTTCCCAAACTATGTTCAAAATCTCTGCCTCTAAAGGACCGAGGGAAAGTTGTTTGGGGCGGTAATTGGGCAGAGGATTCATGCTATTTTAGATTTTAGATTTTAGATTTTAGATTTATTTACCGTACAGGTAATTGTTTGTATAGCTTACATCCTTGGCGGTGATTATGAGTGTTTCTTTAGAAAAAATTAATCATAAATCCTGTTATTTACAAGTTTGACAAGCTGTCATTTGACAATTCAAGCGAAGAAGTGTAAAAATCAGGCAAAAATTACCAAACTCAGTATATTGGGCATCGATTCAGCCCGAGCTTAACCTCAAATGAAAAAACAACTAATACAGGCTTCAACTGCGGCAGCCCTCGCTATTTTGTCTACCTATTCAACTGTCGGTCGGCATCAAGCCACAGCGGCAGAAACTCAAGAATTGGAGATTAAATTTAGCGCGGCTGTGGGGGAAAAGCCGTTTAACTGCGGGGAAAGCTACAGTAACTTAGGCACGCCGGCTGCTACAGTTACTCCTACTGATTTCCGCTTTTATATATCCGATGTTGCCTTAATTGACAACAGCGGCAAAGCCGTACCGCTAACTCTCAAACAAGACGGCAAATGGCAGCATCAAAACATTGCTTTGCTGGACTTTGAAAATAAATCCGGCGCTTGTGCAAACGGTACTGTAGAAATTCGCGATCGAGTTCTTGGCACAATACCAAAAGGCAGCTACAAAGGGCTGCAATTCACCCTCGGCTTGCCATTCAATCTCAATCACGGAGACGCAAGTCTAGCACCTTCTCCCCTCAATTTAACATCCCTGTGGTGGAACTGGCGGGGAGGCTACAAATTTGTGCGAATTGACCTAAAAAATCAAATGGCTAGCAGAATGCCAGCCGGAAAATCGGGCCGGCAAAGCAGCCAAATTGCTCGCAAAGAAGGCAGTCACGGCGGAGTGCAGGGTTTTGCCATTCATTTAGGAAGTACCGGATGCAAAGCTGAAGGCAACACTCTGAAGCCGAGTAGCTGTGCTAATCCCAATACCGCAAAAATAGTTTTTAGTAACTTCGATCCCGCAAAAAACACAGTTGTTGCCGACATCAAATCGCTAGTTTCTCAAACTAATTTGGAAGTCAATCAAGCCAATACTCCTCCCGGCTGCATGTCAGAACCGAATGACGGCGACTGCGCTGGAATTATGACAAATCTAGGTTTGCCCTTTGGAGGCACACCCGCTGCCGAACAGAATTTCTTTAAGGTTAAATAACAGAGGAATTACGCATATATCCCTTCACAAACCGGGTTTTTCCAAAAAACTCGGTTTCTGCGTCCAGGACTATAACAGCAATGGTGGGCAGTGCCCGCCCTACGATAAAAAGAATGAAATTAAATCGACTGTTAACTTTTACTATTATCTGCATTATCTCATTTTGCTTAGCAACGAGCATTAGCGAAGTTTGGTCGCCCGAAACAAGCGCGATCGCAACTTCTCCACCGCCAACTTACAATTGGAATATCCCCGCAGCAGTGCCAAAACCAATTGTACCGGCAGATAACCCAATTACCAAGGAAAAAGTCGAACTGGGGCGACATCTTTTCTACGAAAAACGCCTGTCAGTTACAGGAAAATTTTCCTGCGCTACCTGTCACGTTCAAGCCAAAGCATTCACCGACGGCAAAACATTAGGAGTCGGCGCTACCGGAGAAAAACACCCGCGCAATGCCATGAGTTTAGCCAATATCGGCTACAATTCAGTGCTGACTTGGGCAAATCCCCTACAGAATAAGCTGGAATCTCAGCTATTAGTTCCCCTGTTTGGCGAACACCCGATCGAAATGGGAATGGTAGGTAAAGAACAGGAAATTTTAGGAATGCTGCGGTCAGATTTACAATACCCCAAAATGTTTGCAGCGGCCTTTGGCACCGGAGACAATTATATTAGTATTCACAACTTAACCAAAGCTATCGCCTCTTTTGAACGCACTTTAATTTCCCTCAATTCTGCCTACGATCGCTACCGCTATCAAGGCGAATCCAGCGCAATTTCAGCCTCAGCCAAACGGGGAGAAGAATTATTTAACAGCGAACGGTTGGAATGCTTTCACTGTCACGGCGGTCTCAATTTATCCGACTCTATTATGCACGATCGGCTAGCCTTTAAAGAAATCGCTTTTCACAATATAGGCCTGTACAATATCGACGGCAAAGGTGCTTATCCGCCCAACAATACAGGGGTTTACGAGATTACTAACCAACCCTCAGACATGGGCAGATTTAAAGCACCAACTCTGCGTAATATTGCCTTGACAGCACCTTATATGCACGACGGAAGTATCAAAACGTTAGAAGAAGTTATCGGCCACTACAAAGCAGGCGGCAGAACTATTAAGAAAGGAGAATTTGCTGGAGTAGGAAGTGAAAACCCGCTCAAAAGTAATTTTGTTTCAGGCTTTAAGTTGACTGTAAAGGAACAGCGAGATTTGTTGGCTTTCCTGCGAAGTTTGACCGATGAAGAATTTATCAATAATCCCGAATTTAGAGATCCGAATCTGGAATAATACTGTATAACCCAGATAATTTCATTGCGACTCAGGCTTTAAGCCAGAACGTTTTTGTTCAATTGGATGTGAGGGTCTTTTTCACAGGTATCTGATGTATAAGGTTAGCGTGCCTAGTTGAAGGAACAGACTGGCAGAACGATCGCAAATTCAGTCCCTTGACCTAGTGCGGAATTCACATCGATCGCACCCCCATGTTTCTCAACTACAATCTGCCGTGCGATCGCCAAACCCAATCCCATCACTTTACCCACTGCTTTCGTCGTCAATAAACGATCGCATATCTTTTGTTTGACCTCCCAACGGGCGTAGCAGTAAGATGCTTCTTCAGGCTCTAATATAGCTGATGGGAATCTCGATCGCTAATTCTGTACCCTCTCCAACTCTAGAATTACAGGTTAATTTACCGCCATGTTTTTTGACAATACCATAGCTAACAGATAAACCCAAACCTGTACCGCTACCCACTGGTTTAGTTGTAAAAAATGGATCGAATATTCTGGATTGAATACTCGCCGGGATACCGACACCATTATCAGTGATTTTTATTTTAACCCTGTCTTTTTTTATGACTTCAGTCTGAATCGTGATGGCAGGATTTTTCTCGGTTTTATTAATTGATTCAAGAGCATCAATAGCGTTACTGATAATACTCAGAAATACTTGATTTATCTCGCTAGCATAACAAATGACCTTGGGCAGATTTCCATACTCTTTAATAACTTGTATTTCTGATTTACCATCGCTCTGTCTTAAGCGAGTTTGCAAAATTAGCAAAGTGCTTTCAATTCCGGTATGTAAATCTACTGCTTTCATGTCGGCTTCATCTAAACGGGAAAAGTTACGCAAACTCAGGATAATTTGGCTAATGCGATCGCTCCCTGCTTTCATAGATTCCATAATTTTCATTAAATCTTCCCAGATAAATTCTAAATCCATTTCTTCTATTTTCGCTTGAATTACTCCACTGGGTTCGGGATACTCTTGTTGATAAATATCAAGTAAAATAAGCAAATCTTTGACATAATGCTCTGTATGTGCAAGATTACTGCGAATAAATGTTACTGGATTGTTGATTTCGTGAGCAATCCCAGCTACCAGTTGACCGAGAGATGACATTTTTTCGCTCTGAATTAATTGTGCTTGGGTTTGTTGTAAGTTTTTAAATGCTTGCTCTAAATCAAAAGCTTTTTGGCTTAAATCTTCTGTTTTTTGCGCTACTTCTGCTTCTAAGCTTTGGGAATAGTTCTCTATTTGTTTATATAAACGAGCATTATCAATAGAGATCGCCGCTTGAACTGCGAGTATCTGGAGAATTTCTACTCGCTCATTAGTAAATGCTCCCACTGTTAAGTTATTTTCTAAGTACACAATACCGACGAGTTTTCCTTGCCGAATAATTGGAGTACATAAAACTGATTTAGGTTGATGAGCGATAATATAGCGATCGCCTGCAAATTGGTCGGCTGTACTTAAGTTGTCAAAAACAGCCGTCGCTTGAGTTCGTGCCACCGCATAAATCAAACTCTGAGGAATTTCCTGATATTGTTCCAGAGGAATTTCTAATATTTTTGTCTGCTTGTATGCGGCTTGAGCTACGACTAACCATTGTCGGTCTTGGCGAAGCACTAAACAACCGATTTGTGCTCCGCCATTCGCAACCATAATCTGCATCAAAGTGGCTAACAGTTTCTCTAATTCAATTTCTTGTGAAATGGCTTGTGCAGCCATCATTACTGCTGGAAAATCTAACCATAAATTCTCGGTACTACTGACGCTAGTTAGGCTTCCCATCCAGGTCTGGTTGACGGTTGTCCCAGATGTGACGACAAAATTAGCAGGTTGGAGAATAGCTTTCAGTAGTTGTGGATAGTGTTGTTCTAAATAAGCTACTTTAGCCTTTGCACCCCAACGGGAATAACAGTAATACGCCTCAATCATGTAAGATTGTGCAACTTTTTCTTTCCCCCAATCTAAGTAGAATTTGGCAGCTAGTTCATTGGCTAAACCTTCTTCTTGGATATAACCATTTTCTTTGGCTTCTGAAATGGCGCGATCGTACCAATCTCCAGCTTCATAATTCTTGCCTAAAACCCGGCATTTTTCTGCTTCTACTAAGTCAACTTTATGTTGGTGATTCATCGGGGCCTGGTGTGCCCATTCAGCCAGAGTGGTTTGATGGGTTTCTGCCAAAGCGAGAGTGTTCGCTTGCTCAGTTTCTGACTGCGTAGAGCAAAGTGCCAAGTAGGTTAACCCGGCATAGAAATGGAAAACCGGAGTATGAATCATTGCTGCCGCTACCCTCAAATAGAGGCTTGCTTGGGCAATGTAGTCTAGGGCGTTGGTGTAGTTGCCAAAGAGATAGGCAAGCATTAGTTTGTAGTTATAGGCAAGAGCGAGTGCAGTAAGCTCGCTATTCTGATTGTGCTGAGGAAACATCACGGTTTCATCATAAGCCTGACCGATTAACAAATCCGGTTGATTGACAATTTCCCTCAAGTTATGCACCGCCTGTTGTGCCATATTCACGTAAACCAGAGGAGAATATTGCTTCACCGTCGCTAAGACAACACAGTAATTTTCTATTTCTGCGTGCCAATCATCAAGCTCTACTCCCGAAAAAAAATTATTATATAAATAACTACTGACGCAGTAGCCAGCATTGAGAAAATCACCTGTTTCCATTCCGACTAAATAGCCTTCTTTCGCAGTTGGGATTGCTGCCCTCAGTGCTTCTTGACGATGCTGAATAAAACAGCCAAACCAAAGTAAAGTGATACATTTAAATTCTGGCCAATTCAACTGATTGAGTAAGCTGAGTGCTACTCGCCCAAAGCGATAACCTTTTTCTACTTCTGAGAAAAAACCAGACAGCACAATGCCATAACCCACATACCCGATTGTTGATGCTGGTGCATTGCCAAATTGAAGTGACAGACTGACCATTGTGGCACAAAGCAGAGGCTGCAAGGCAGGATTTCCCATAAAAATAGCCGGAAACAAGATGCCTAACAATTGCATCGCCGCGATTGTCCGAGGATCGCTCATCACGGGAAGGTTAACCAGTTCCTCAATCTGTTTGCCCTCCAGTTGGTTGGCAAGGTTTTGTAATGCAATGCGTGTCAAGGCTTCGTCAGTTTCAGAGGGGAGTTCAATCCCCAATTGTGCTAGCGCATTAGTGCCGATAGCGATCGCTTCTAACATCTGACTCTGAGTTGTCAGTGCGTTGATTTGAATCTCAAATATCTTGACTTTATCTAGTATTGTTTTAGCCGATCGCAAAACCTGGGCTGCCATTTCTTCCATGCCATTAAAATCGGCATTTAAGTATGCCGTTTCAGCCGCAGCCGCATAAAGATTCAGGGTTAATTCATACTGAGTTTCCCAACAGTTTTCAGTGAGTAACTCCAGCCCTGTTTTCACAAAAATTCTGGCGCCTGCATAGGCTGTAGAATTTCTGGCTTTCTGTCCGGCTGCTAAGTTCAATCTGGCTAATGCTTCCCGTTCCTCTACTTGAGTGATCAACTCAATTCCTAAATTCAAATGCCCGACAATATCAAACAACTTTTCCTCTTTTTCTATCTCTGATAAGTTTTGTTGGAGTAGTTGCCCAATATGGTAATGGGTCTGCTGTTTTTGCTCGTCAGGAATCAATGAATAAGCCGCTTGTTGGACGCGATCGTGTAAAAATCGATAAGTCGGATTAGCGGAAGCATTGAAAACTTCCTCACTATCAGATTGGGTAAAGAACTTATAGATTTCGGTAGTAGGAATTACCAAACCTTCCTGCAAAGCTTTCCATAAAGATGTTGCGGTACTGTCTGGTGATTTCTCACTGACAATTGCTAAGGTATTCAAATCAAACTGCGACCCAATACAAGCCCCTAGTTTGAGACTATCCTGAGTTTCTCGGGGCAATTTTTGTAATTGCAATGCCATGAATTCAACGACATCATCAGTAATTGCTAAGCCCTTCACTTGGGCAATATCGCATTGCCAATGTTGAATCCGGCAATCAAAGCTAATTAACTTGTCATCATGTAATGCTTTGAGAAACTGGGTCGCAAAAAAAGGATTACCTTGAGTTTTTTGATAGACCAATTTTGTTAAAGGGTGGGCTAGGGATGATTCACAATTCAGTGTATCTGCCACTAACTGATTCATATCAGCTTCCCTTAATGGTGGTAAAGTAATTGTATTCACCGTTGCCCCAGTTTTGACAATTTCATCCACTGTTAAAATCAATGGATGTACGGGGGAGACTTCATTATCTCGATACGCACCTAATATTAATAGATACCCCGTATCTTGCATCAATAATTTAAGCAAGTTCAGTGATGCGGAATCTGCCCATTGCAAGTCATCTAAAAATATGACTAACGGATGTTCTTTACTGGTAAAGACTTGCACAAATTTTTGAAACAGGAGATTAAAGCGATTTTGGGCTGCTGTTACTGATAATTCAAGGGCGGCTGGCTGTTTACCGATAATATTTTCTAACTCAGGAATTACGTCAATTAAGACTTGTCCGTTGTCTCCTACTGCGGTTAATATCTGGCTTTTCCATGTTTCTAATTGCCAATCTGATTCGGATAGCAATTGCCACATTAAATCGCGGAATGCTTGCACAAAAGCTGAGAAGGGAATGTTGCGCTGAAATTGGTCATATTTCCCTTTAATAAAATAACCCCGTTGCCGCACAATGGGTTTATGAACTTCGTTAACCACTGCGGTTTTTCCAATTCCTGAAAAACCCGCAACCAGCATCATTTCTGTTGCACCTTCGCTGACTCTTTCAAAGGCTTTTATTAGCGTTTCTACTTCGGTTTCTCGTCCATAGAGTTTGTCTGGGATGAGGAAGCGATCGCTCACATCCCTACACCCAATTTTAAAGGATTCAATCCGATCGTTTTCTTGAAGTTGAGTTAAACATTTTTCTAAATCAAATTTAATACCGACTGCACTTTGATAGCGGTCTTCAGCATTTTTTGCCATCAATTTATTGAGGATTTCTGAGATTACAGGAGGAATTTCCAAATTAATTTCATGGACTAAGGGTGATGCTTTAGCAATATGAGAATGGACTATTTCTATTGGATCGTTGGATTGAAATGGTACTTTTCCTGTCAGTAATTCATAGAAAGTGACTCCTAAAGAATAAAAGTCAGTCCGATAGTCAATTCCCCGATTCATTCTGCCTGTTTGTTCTGGAGAAATGTACGCAAGCGTCCCTTCTAAGACATTGGGATTCATCAAAGTTTGTGTTTCCCGTGGGAGGAGAGAGGCAATACTAAAGTCGATTAATTTGACTTCTTTGGTTTCGGGATTAATTAAGATATTGCTGGGTTTAATGTCTTTATGAATAATGCGCTCGCGATACAATATATCTAAGGTATTGCACAGCGCGATCGCTATTTGTAAAAATTCCCTTAAAGACAGTAAGTTTTCCCGTTTTAGTGTCCATTCCTGAAGAGAAATTCCCCCAAATTCTTCCATGACTAACGCATAACCATTTCGATACGGTTCGAGACTGTATGTTTGGATGATTCCAGGGTGATGAAGGTTTTTAGCAATGGTGTATTGATTGCGAAACTGCACCAGTTCGCTGAAGCTAGGATAGTCAATTTTTAGCAGTTTGATGACAACAGGTAGTTTGTCATTGGTACGGATGGCTCGATATACTAAGGTGCGACTTCCTGAATAAACTGTTTCGATAATTTGATAGTTTTGATTGTTAAATTTTGGGTGATATTTACTTTTATTGTTGGCATTATTCATGGCAATTGTTGTTTGATAAATTAGCGCGAGTAATTAATTAAATGAGTCTGAATGATAGGGAAAATTAACTTTTTTATTTTGCCTTGATGGGTAAGGTGATAATAAATTCTGTTCCTTGACCTAGTGTTGAGTTGACGTTGAGGGAACCGCTATGTTTTTCGACGATAATTTGACGCGCGATCGCCAATCCCAATCCAGTCCCTTTACCGACTTCCTTCGTCGTAAATAAATCATCAAAAATCTTCTCTCGCACCGCCTCATTAATACCAACCCCATTGTCTTTGATGCGAATCAAAACTTGCTGCCGATCGCCCAATAATTCTGTCTCGATCGTAATTTTATTAGGAATCGCTTTAATCTCTGCAAAGCTCCGTCCAGTATTTGATTCATCCAGGGCATCGATCGCATTCGCCAACAGATTCATAAAAACTTGATTGAGCTGGCCGGCATAACACTCAACTAAAGGCAAATCCCCGTATTTCTTAATAACTTGAATCTCCGGGCGAGTGTCTGAAGCTTTGAGACGGTGTTTGAGGATCGTCAAGGTACTGTTGATGCCATCATGGATATTACAAGCAACAGGGCGATCGCTATCGGCACGGGAAAAAGTTCTGAGGCTAGTGCTAATATCTTTAATCCGCTTCACACCTTCACGCATCGAGCTAACCAACTTCGGTAAATCTTCCCGAATATAGTCGAGATCGATTGTTTTAATTTCCTCTTGAATATCTGCATCGGGTTGAGGATACTTTTGTTGATACAAATCGAGCAAGCCAAACAAATCCTGAACATAATCCAATGCCGGTTGAATATTGCCATTTAAGAAACCAACCGGATTGTTGATTTCGTGAGCCACACCAGCGACTAGATTTCCCAGCGCCGACATCTTTTCACTTTGGACAATTTGCAATTGAGCTTGTTTTAGATTATCAAAAGCTTGTTGTGCCTGTTGATAGAGGGAGGCATTTTGCAGGGAGATAGCGGCTTGAGAGCAAAGCAAATTCAGCACCTCAACCCGAGCGCTCGTAAACGCCCCAACCGTCAGGTTATTTTCCAGATACAGAATTCCAATCAACTTACCTTGATTAACAATTGGACTGCAAAGCACACTTTTAGGCTGGTGCTGTTCAATGTAACTATCTCCAGCAAACTGAGGATTTACCCTCGCATCGGCAAGTACCAGCGGTTTCAAACTCCGCTTGACAGTATTGACCAAACTAATCGCTACATCCTGACTTGATTCTAGCGGTATTGATGGTAATAGTTGCGGTTCCTGCCCCTCTACGACAAGGGCTACTACCTGTAAATCAATATCTTGTTTAAGCAATAACACACACCGGGTAGCCCCAGCATTTGTCATCACTATTTTTAAGAGAGCAGTCAGGAGTTTATCTAGTTCAATCTCCCCAGAAATAGCTTGAGAGGCTTGGATCAGAGTAGGCAAATCTAGAAATTCAGAGTTGCTGCTAGAAGAGTGAGTAGAAGTAATCGTTCCTAATGTGATACTTCCTTTGAGGGAAGTAAAGGATCGATCTGACTGAAGGATGGGTGCGAGGAGTTGGGAATAACGTTTTTCCAGATCGTCTACTTTAGCCTTAGCTCCCCAACGACTGTAGATATAGTAAGCCTCGATCGTATAGTTACGCGCGAGGCGTTCTTTCCCCCATTCCAGAAAAAACTTTGCTGCCAGTTCATTGGCAAGTGCTTCTTCTTGGATGTAGCCTTGTTGTTTTGCTGCAATGATGGCGCGATCGTATAACTCTGCTGCTTGCCAATTAATCGCTAATACTCGCGCTTTTTCCGCTTCAATTAATTCATATTTATGCTGATTTCCTTCTGACGCATTCTCCACCCAGAATTTCATTTTTTCCTGATTAATATTGACTTGAGCTAAATATTCTTGTTGTTCATTCTCCGTGACTTCAGTATAGCGATTTAACAATGTTAGCGAATGGTAAAAATTGAGAACTATGACTTGCATAAAACCAAAAGCTGAGCCGGCTTGCTCCTGTGCTAGTCCCACATTTTTTAAGGCTTGACTACTATCGCCCAACAAGTAACATAGAATTGTTTTAGCCAGATAAAACATAAATAAAACTATTCCCGATTTAGCGGCAATAATGCGGGGCAAAGTTTTCTCTTCATCAAAGCTTTTACCGATCAATAATAGGGGATCTGCAGCTTGACCCTGTAAATTCAAACCTAATTGTCGCCATACTTGCGAGAAATGCGTAGAACTTTCTTGTTTAAAGTTAATACAAAAATTACCATAAAATTCTTGTTGCTGGACGGCAGATCCTAAGTTGTCCTCCGTAAAAAATAAGTAACTACACAAATTTGCAGCACAATATCCACCCCATTCAAAGTCACCTACTTCTAGCCCTGCTTGTAGTCCTTCTCGCAAAGGATCGACACTATTTCTTGCGGGTTCTTTCCAAGTACGAATATTGGCATTAAACAAGTTGTAAACTTTTGCTTTGAGCTCTTTAGCGTTAAACTTATCTAATAATTTTAACGCAATTAAACCTGCATGATAACCTCTATCTAAATGACCTAATCCTACCAATAATAACCCGTAAAAACCGTAGGCAAAAGATGATAGTGCTGAATCTCCATATTTAAGACATAAATTAATCATGGTGATGATTAATTGTGGAAAAATCTCTGGTCTTGCTACAAACACAGGAGTACAGAGGGTTCTTAAAATTTGCATGGCTGCCAGCTTATATGGATCTGTCATCAGTGGCAAATTATCTAAATCGTCAAGATTTGGTAAATCAATTATCAACTCATTGTCTAAGTCTATTCTCAGTAAAGAAATTGATAATTTTTCTAACACTTCTAACCCAATATCTACGGCAGCGATCATTTCTATTTGCTGAGCAATATAAATTTGCATTTTTAATTCATAAACTTTCACCTGTTCGAGTAGATTATTTGCGGCAGCCAGCGCCAACTCAGCTAATTTTAATGATTCCTCAAAGTTCAGGTTTAAATATTCAGCTTCTGCAGTAGCGATGTAAATATTGAGAGTCAATTTATACTGATTTTGCCAACTGTCTGTCGTCAGTAACTCGATCGCCATTTGTAAATAGACAGTTGCGGCAGCATAAGCGTTAGCAGTTTTGGCTTTCCGCCCTGTCACTAGGTTTAATTCGGCTAATTTTTGGCGCTCGCTTGGTTGAGTGATTAAATCTTTACCCTGATTTAAGTGTCTGACAATCTCAAATAGTTTTTCATCTTGCTCTATGTCTGAGGAATTTTGTAGTAACAATTGTCCGATTTGGAGATGAGTTGCTTGCTTTTTATCATCAGGAATGAGGAAATAAGCAGCTTGTTGAACGCGATCGTGTAAAAATCGATAAGTTGGATTAGCTGAAGCCTTGAAAACTTCATCACTATCCGATTCCGTAAAAAACTTATAGATTTTGGTCGTGGGAATCACCAAACCTTCCTGCAATGCTTTCCATAAAGCCGTAGCCGTCATTCCAGCAGATTTCTCACTGACAATTACTAAGGTCTTCAAATCAAACTGCGAGCCAATACAAGCAGCTAATGTGAGAACCTCCTGAGTTTCGCTGGGCAACTTCTGCAATTGCAATGCCATGAATTCAACGACATCATCAGTGATAGCTAAGATTTTGACTTGTGCAATATCACACTGCCAATGCCGAATATTCCAATTAAAACTAATTAGCTTATCGTCATGTAATGCCTTGAGAAACTGAGTAGCAAAAAAAGGATTTCCCTGAGTTTTTTGATAGACTAATTTGGTCAAAGGTTGGGCAAGAAACGATTCGCAATTCAGCGTATCCGCGACCAACAAATTCATATCTGGTTCGCTTAACGCTTGCAAAGTAATCGTATTTACTGTTGCCCCTGTTTTAACTATCTCATCCACTGTTAAGATAAATGGATGCACTGGCGAAACTTCATTATCTCGATAGGCCCCCAATACTAATAAATATCCTGTCTCCATCATCAATAACTGTAGCAAATTCAGGGAGGCTGAATCCGCCCATTGCAAGTCATCCAAAAACATCACTAAAGGATGTTCTTTCCTCGTGAAAACTTGCACAAACTTCTGCATTAGCAGATTAAAGCGATTTTGGGCGGCACTTCCTGACAATTCTGTTGCAGGAAGTTGAGGGCCAATTATACGTTCTAACTCAGGAATCACGTCAATCAAGACTTGTCCGCTGTCTCCCACTGCTGCTAAAATCTGGGTTTTCCATGTTTGCAGTTGAGTATCCGATTCTGATAGCAGTTGACCCATTAAGTCGCGGAAGGCTTGCACAAAGGCACTGAAGGGAATGTTGCGTTGAAATTGATCGTATTTGCCTTTGATAAAATAACCGCGCTGGCGGACAATGGGTTTATGAACTTCATTGACAACGGCGGTTTTCCCAATTCCCGAAAAACCTGCTACTAGCATCATTTCTGTTACTCCCAGGCTGACTCGCTCAAAGGCAGCTAATAGTCGATCGACTTCTTTTTCTCTACCGTATAGCTTTTCGGGGATAGTAAAGCGATCGCTAATATCTCGCTTTCCGAGTTCAAAAGATTCTATCTTGGCTGTTTTTTGTAATTGAACTAAACACATCTCTAAATCGTGCTTGAGTCCTAATGCACTTTGATAGCGTTTTTCGGCATTTTTCGCCATCAGCTTACTGACAATTTTCGCTAAAATTAGGGGGATCTCTGGCTTAATTTGATGGATGGGTATCGACTCTTTGGCGAGATGACAATGCACCAATTTCATCGGGTCGTCATAGATAAATGGCAACTGTCCTGTCAACAATTCATAAAAGGTCACACCCAGGGAATAAAAGTCACTACGATAGTCAATGCCTCGATTCATCCGTCCTGTTTGTTCGGGGGAGAGATAGGCTAATGTTCCTTCTAAAATATTCGGATTCTGGATTTCTTGGGTTTCTCTCGGTAGTAGGGAAGCGATGCTAAAGTCAATTAGTTGAATTTGTTTGGTGTCGGGGTTAATGAGAATATTAGCTGGTTTAATATCTTTGTGAATGACTCGGTTTTGGTAGAGATAGTGGATAATGTCTGTTAGTTGTATGGCGACTTGGAGAAATTCTGCTAAAGGTAAAGCTTGAGATGGTTGGGTGTGAGTTGTTGCTGTTTTGAGATAAGTAGATAGGGAGACTCCGCCAAAATCTTCCATTACTAGGGCATAGCTATTTTGGTATACTTCCAGCGTCAGGGGTTTGACGATGTGAGGGAAGTCGAGATTTTTGGCAATGGTATATTGGTTGCGAAACTGGACGAGCTCGTTGAAGGTGGGGTATTCGTTTCGCAGCAGTTTGACGACGACTGGGTATTGGTCACGGGTACGGATGCCTCGATAGACTAGGGTACGTCTACCTGCATAAAGTTGCTCTGTAACCTGATAACCTGACAAATGGGCGATCGCATCCATAACTTGTTGACCCTATATTATACAACAGTTAAATTAAAACCTTCCATTCCATTGTATTTTATTATTTGACAAAGATAGCGATCGCAAACTCTGCATCCTCGCCAGGGACAGAATTAACTGTAATTTTTTCCCAATGTTTATCAATTATTATTTAACCGAAAGCAATTTGGTCACAAGCATCCGGATTCATCCATTTACCTGTGAAAAAAGCTGCGCCTCCCGATCGCCAGCCCCGGACTCATCCGTGCGATCGATCTCAAATCTCAACTTTCAAATTTCAGGTGGCATGACGTGCGATCGCTAATCCTAAATTAGTTCCTTTGCCTACTCCGCACTATTTGCGCTATGTTATGTATAGTATGGTTGCGTAAGTTGTGATAGTACCAGAAAACAATAATTTGTAATTTTTAACCGCAAATATACGCAGATAAACCAGGATATAGAGTTGAGCTTATCTGCGTATATTGACTTCAATCTGCGGTTGTATTATGCTTTATTCCCCATAGTGACCGCCGACAACCTTACCCCGAAACACAACATAATTGTAGATGTTGTAAAAAATCATAATCGGGATCAGAAAGCCGATGAACACAATCATAAATACCAGGGCGCTGGGCGAAGCAGCGGCTTGGTAAATCGTGATTTCAGAGGGAATAATGTATGGGAAAACAATCAATCCCAAGCCGATGAAAGTGAGCAAAAAAATCAGAATCGTCCAGATAAACGGCGTTCGTTCTTCTTTGCTGGCGAGACTTTTCAGCAGCATTCCCACCAACAGCACTCCCAACAAAGGAATCGCGGCAAAGACATAAACTAGCGGTTTCTCAAACAACCTGGCTCTAGCACTTTCGTAAAAAATCGGAGTGGCGATGGTAATTAAAACCGCTCCGATTAAAGTTGTCACCGCCGCAATTTTAGCCGTGCGGTAGTGATTTGTTTGCAGTTCGCCCTCCGTTTTCATAATTAGATAGGTCGAACCGATCAAAACATACCCTTGAATCAGCGTCAAAGCAACCAAGATCGATCGCCAATCCAACCAGTCCCAAGTAGAACCTACAAAGTGACCGGCTTCATCAACCGCAATGCCTTCGAGTACCGCACCGAGGGCAAATCCTTGAGCTAAAGCTGCTAAAAAACTGCCAGCACCAAAGGCATAATTCCAGAATAATTTGCGATTAGAATGCTCGCGAAATTCAAAGGCGACAGCCCGAAATATCAAACCAAAAAGCATCATGCAAATCGGTATGTACAGCGCTGTCAAAATCGTGCCGTAAGCGAGGGGAAATGCGCCAAATAAAGCGCCTCCCATTAAAACCAGCCAAGTTTCGTTCGCGTCCCAAACGTTGCCCAAACTGGTCATTAAAATGCCCCTGCGTTCCTCGTCATCAGCAGTCAGAGACAGGATGCCTACTCCTAAGTCAAAACCGTCTAGCATGACATATAGCAGGAGAAACAAAGCCAAAACTACAAACCAAACTTGCGGGAGAAAATGCTCCAAAGCTTGCATAAAATCTCCTATTGTTGTGCTTCTAAAGGACGGCGATCGGGAACGTGTTCTGCGGGTTGACTTTCGATTGCAGGTTCATTGTCTAAACCTGGCACAGGCAGACTTAAATTAGGCCCTTGGCGGATAATTCGGCTGCCAAAATACAAGGCACAAACAAACAAAAAGCTGTAAACAACGGCAAAGAAACTGAGAGAAGTTAAAACATTGCTGGCGGGGATGTTTGACACCGCGTCAGCAGTGCGAATTTGCCCGTATAAAGCCCAAGGTTGTCTGCCGACACACCGGACAATCCAACCCGATTCTACAGCAATATATCCTAGGGGAGCAGCTAATACCCAAGCGCGCATCAGCCAAGGTTGACTGCTAATATTTTCAGCAGAAAGTTTGCCTCGCAGCCACTGAATTATACTGAACAGCATCAGTCCTAAAAAGAAGAATCCAATCCCGGACATGATGCGGAAACAATAATAGATTAAACCCACCATTCGCGGTCTATCTTCTGGCTGCCATTCCTTCAATCCGAGTACGGGTTCGGAGAGTTTTTGTTTGAATTCCAGAACGTATCCTAAGCCATTGGGAATGCTAATTTCCCAGTCATTTTTTTGGGCTTTTTCATTAGGCAAAGCTAGCAAAGTCCAATCGGCTGACTCTCCCGCTGGTGAAGTTTCCCACTTAGCTTCGATTGCTGCTAATTTAGTGGGTTGATAGTGATAAACTTGTTCGGCGCTCAAATGTCCGATGTATATCTGCAAGGGGGCAACGGCGATTGCTGTTGCTATGGCAATTTTTAAAGACTTGGAAAAAAAGGCTTGGTTGCGCTTATTGAGAATGTACCAAGCGCTAATTCCGCCAATGACAAACAGCGAAGTTTCTAACGTCGCAAAAAACATATGGAGAATGCTGTTTAATGCGAACGGGTTCATAATTGCTTGAAAGTAATCGCTGACAATAAACTTGCCATTGACCATTTCTCCGCCCGCAGGAGTTTGCAGCCAAGAGTTGGCGACTAAAATCCAGACTGTGGATAGGTTAGCGCCGAAGGCTACCATGATTGTAGCGAAAAGATGGACGATCGGGTGAACGCGCTCCCAACCAAACAGCATAATTCCTAAAAAGCCTGCTTCTAACATAAATGCCATTGAAGCTTCAAAGCCTAAAATGCTGCCAAAAAAGTCACCGACTGCTTCTGAAAATGGTGCCCAGTTTGTGCCGAATTGAAATTCCATCGGAATTCCAGAAGCTACTCCAATACCGAAGTTAAGGACGTAAAGTTTAGACCAAAAACGAGCGTGATGGTAGTAGTCGGGATTGCGAGTTTTCAGCCACATTCCTTCAAGAATTACCAGATAAATTCCCATTCCAGTTGTCAGAACTGGCCACAGCATATGGAATATGGCGGTTAGCGCAAATTGCATCCGCGATAGCGCCACGGTGTTAGATAAGATATCCATCGTTATATCCTTTGGTCAGTTCAAGAGAGGTTAGCTTGCACGAGTTCCAGAATTGACACTGGTTATAATGTAATGTAAAACTTGGCGACAATTTGTCGGTCTAGCACCTTTTAAGGTTTTATACAGATTTAGGTTGTATTTTCTTGTATGTTAAAAGAGGTAGATTGCGATTAGCCGTTGGTGGGGGCGGGTTTACGAGATTCTGGGTTTTAAGCATTTATTGTCGGTGAACCCGCCCCTACAAGATTTATGTTCGGTGATGGAAATATTATCTTAGTTGGGTGGGGGCAGGTTTACGAGATTGTGGGTTTTAGGCATTTATTGTCGGTGAACCCGCCCCTACAAGATTTATGTTTGGTGATGGAAATATTACCCACATTCCGCAGATATTCGATCGAACTTAATTTCAAAGAGATTCAGAATTATCAAACCCTCAAATGATTACTAG
>NZ_JAUBSX010000042.1:0-59527 GCF_036704885.1 Microcoleus sp. F4-D5
ACCAACACCCATAACGATCGCAATTAACACGCCATCAGTCAGTAATATCGATCGCGGTGAACCAACTAATTTGCCACCAAATCAAGTGGTAGATGGCAACTATCTACTGACTGATGAAGATGATACCAGTATCCCACAATCAGCCTTTGGCAAACCGATATTCGCGTTATCAGGTAATGATAACTTGACGGGACGTGACGAGAATGACACCATCTATGGCAACCAAGGTGCTGATACCATTGATGGCGGTAATGGGAAGGATAACTTGTTTGGGGGTAAAGGATCGGACCAATTGTCGGGTGGTAATGGTGATCACTTCTTGAGTGGAAATAAGGACAATGATACTCTCATTGGTGGCAATGCTTACGATCTCTTACACGGCGGGAAGGGAAATGATGTCTTGATTGGTGGGAATGGGGATGATAAGTTATGGGGAGATCGAGGTTTCGATATGCTCACAGGTGGTTTGGATAATGATACCTTTGTGTTAGAATATACCGCTACTAACCCATCTCAAGCTGATGTGATTACTGACTTCTCTACTGCCGGTGATAAAATCAAGTTGATTGGTGCCAATTTCAGTCAACTAACCTTTGAGTCGGTTTATGTCGTCGTAGATGGGGTGATGCCTCTAACTGCAACGGCGATTAAATCTGGGAATGACTACTTGGGATTGGTTTATAATGTGAATCCAACTGCTTTTAATAGTGGCTCTTTCTTGTAAGATTGCTGGGGAAGAAACTATAGGCTAGGCCTTCACAGGGAGGCGATCGCACTAACCGGAGGTTTGAGCTTTGGCCAGTTAGCAATCATTCAAAATAATCAGGGAACAATTATCAAAAACATCTTGACAGGGTAGGTGTTAGGTGTTGTGACTGGAGTGAGTACGAATCTTCACATATCGGCAAATTTTCGGATTTAGGGTTTGACATCCAAAATTGAAAATGGGGTAGTTATGGGTGATGTCTGTTCTTGGGAAATTTTAAAATTAGGCTAATTTTCCATCTTCCATGTGAACGATGCGATCGGCAATATCCAAAATTCGGTTATCGTGGGTTACTAACAGAATAGTACAGCCCTGCTCTTTAGCCAGTTGCTGCATCAAATTCACCACTTCGCGACCGGATTTGCTGTCGAGGGCGGCTGTCGGTTCGTCAGCTAAAACAATTTGCGGTTGACTGACCAAAGCGCGGGCGATCGCCACTCTTTGTTTTTGTCCTCCCGACAAGTCATCTGGATAATAGTTAATCCGCTGTTCGAGTCCTACTAACTCTAGCATTTTTGCAGAGCGATCGCGCATTTGAGAACGCGACAAATTCCCGTGAACTTCCAAACCCATCTGCACGTTTTGCAGCGCCGTCAAACTGCGGTGCAGGTTGTGCGCCTGAAAAATATAGCCGATTTTGCGTCGCGCCTTTACCAATTGGTCTGAACTCGCATGGCACATCTCTTGACCGATAATTTTGAGACTTCCAGATTGACCAGAACGCAGTCCGCCAATCAAAGTCAAAAGCGTTGTTTTTCCCGAACCGGAAGGCCCCGTCATCAGCACGATTTCACCTGCATTAATTTCGAGATTAATGCCAAAAAGTACCTGTTTTCGCAGTTGACCTTGACCGAAGTAGTGGTCGAGTTCGTGCGCGGAAATTATAGGTGCAGGAATCTGTAAAGCGTTGGTTGTTGGGTAGAGAGTAGTAGAATTCATAACTTCTTGGTTTGAGGTTTTAGATTTAAGAATCAACCGCTTTCTTCGGCGACAATACAGAGGAAAAACAAGAGAATGATTACAAAAAATCTGTGTGTAGTCAGGACTTTATACAAAATCTGGCTTTAATACCCCCTTTATTCTTTAGTCCGCAGAGGCGGACTTCGCTTGTGTAGTAGCGGTTTCAACCGCCGAGTCTTATAAAGAGGTTTTTAACCCGGATTTAGCGTCCTTCTCTCTGATTCATTTTCCATTAAAACATATCTGCCGGGTCGGCTGCTTGCAGTTTGCGAGTGGCAATTGCTCCCGAAATAGTGCACATAATCACGTTCAAGATTAATACTGCAAATGCTCGAATCAGCGTCATGTACAGGGGTAAATTTGTGGCTTGGCGAGTTAAAGAGTAAAGGCCGAAAGAGACTCCTACTCCGGGCAAAAAACCGAGGACGGAAAGAATTAGAGCTTCTTCAAAGACGATGCCGAGTAAATAAACATTGCGGTAGCCCATCGCTTTGAAAGTAGCGTATTCTCCCATGTGGTCGCTGACATCGGTTGAGAGAACTTGATAAACAATAATGACACCAACTACAAAACCCATCGCTACGCCTAAATTAAACACAAAGCCGATCGCAGTATTCTTAGCCCAATAGTTTTTCTCAAAATCGATAAATTCTTGTTTGGTTAGTACCTTGACATCATCTGGTAAGTATGCTTTCAAAACTTGTTGAACTTCCACGGGGTCAGCACCCGGTTGCAGTTGAATTAATCCGGCATTAACACTCGCGGCGTTTTGTCTCGCAAACAGGCGCAGGTAATTTTGATCGCTAGTCATCAAAATACCGTCCGCGGCAAAAGATGCTCCAACTGTGAATAAACCGCTGACGTTAATCGTGCGTCGCTCTACCTCAGCTTTAACGGCTTTGCCTTCAGCTATTTGCGCGATCGTCCCTTGGTAGTCTCCCCTAGAAGCTCGATCGAACAGCACAGTATCCGGCAATTTAATCGCGCTCAAATTTTGGTTGACTTCTGGCAGCGCAAACGCAGGGCGATCGGGATTGAAACCCACCACCATCAGCGACGTTTCGCGCCGAGTTTCGGGATTTTTCCAGTTAGCAATTTTCACGTAAAGCGGCTCTGCTGATTTCACACCCGGTACGTTCATTGCTTGATACAATCTGCGCCTGGGGAAGGAAGACAAATTAATCAAATTTCGCGCTTGGGGGTGAATCAAAACTAAGTCTGTTTGCAAGGCTTCGTGCAGCCGCGTATTGCTGGTGTAAAGTGCATTTTGGAAGCCTAACTGCATGAACATCAAAACGTCAGCAAAGGCAATTCCTGCTACTGCAACGACCATTCGCCCTTTGTCGTGACTCAGTTGCAGCCATCCGAGGGAAGTTCTGCGTCTTAACTGTTGTAAAGGTTTGATTAGTCCAAGCATAGAATTTTAGATTTGGGATTTGGGATTTGGGATTGAAGAGATAGGACTGATGGTTTACTCTCTGCGTACTGAAAGAATATGTAATATCATGTCCGGTCTAGCGACCGCGATTTTTGTAGGCCCGTAAGCCAACAATACCTGCGAATAATTGACCATCTCAAAAACCCGCCCCGACCGGGATATTATGGTTAATCGATCGGACATGATATAATTATTGAACCGCGAAGACGCGAAGGACACAAAGGAAGAGAGAGGAAGAAGTAGAGAGTTTTATACCGGGAAGAAAGTAACATTTTTTACTTAATCTTTAATTTCCCCGATCGCCACTTTGACTTGCAAATTGGTTAATCCCGCTACTTTCTGGCTGGAAGCTTCATCTAAGCGCACTTTTACTTCCACAATTCGACTATCAATATTTGCAGAAGGATCGGTGTTAACAATGTTTTGCCGCTGCACTTGCAAACCAATATGTTCGACAGTTCCCCGCAATTCGCCGGTCAAAGCATCGCTAGTAATTTTGGCGGTTTGTCCGAGGCGTACTTTGTCCACATCGCTTTCGTAGATTTCCGCAACAGCCAGCATCTCGCGAGTTTGTCCGAGTTCGACAATGCCGTCGTTTCCCACCCTTTCCCCCGGATGCGTGTGAATTTTCAGGACTTGGGCGTCTCTGGGAGCACGGATGTAAGCTAAATCCAGATTCGCTTTGGCTTGTTTGGCGGCTGAAGCGGCGGAACTGACTTCGGCGGCGGCTGCTGCTATGTCAACGGGACGCACTTCGGCGATGCGATCGAGATTTGCTGCTGCTTCGTTAATCTGCTGTTGGCGGGATTGCTGAATTTGGCTGAGTTTGGCTTGGGCTTCGTTAATTTGCTGTTGGCGGGATTGCTGAATTTGGTTGAGTTTGGCTTGGGCTTCGTTAATTTGCTGTTGGCGGGATTGCTGAATTTGATTCAGTTTTGCCTTTCCTTCGTTGAGTTGCTGCTGAGTTGTTTCGGCGGCTAGTTTTTTGCTGTCGCTGGTGGAAGCAGAGATTGCTCCCTCTAGATACAGTTGCGAGTACCGGCGATCTTCGCTTTCGGCGTTGCGGAGTTCGGCTTGCAGGCGGGCAATTGCGGCTTTTTGAGTTTGAATTTCCCCTTGCTGTTCGGCCCTGATGCGAGCAATTGTGGCTTGTTGCGCCGCAATTTCGGTGCTGCGATCGACTTCTAGGCGGCTGACGATCGCCTGTTGCGCTGCGATCTCGTTGCTGCGATCGGCTGATAAACGGCTAATAGTCGCTTTTTGGGCTTGAATTTCGCCGTTTTTGGCTCCGGCTTTGACTTTTGCTAGGTTTGCCTCGGCGACGCGCACTTGTTCTTGAGCTTGATCGAGCGCGGCTTGCAGGCGATCGCGACTGTCCAAAATTGCGATCGTCTGGCCTGTTTTCACCCTGTCTCCCTCTTTTACCAAAAGTCGATCGATCCGGTTTCCTTCCGCCGCACCGGAGGCGGAGACTTTAATTACTTCTCCTCTGGGTTCCAGTCGCCCCAAGGCTGTAACTGTGGTTAATTGCGATGCTGCGACGGCTGCTGCTGCTGCTGCTGCGTTGGGATCGGGTATGCGCGATCGCCAGATTGTGTAGCCTGTGGTTCCCCCGGCAGCCAGGGTTGCTAATGCTGCCACAACTAGGAGTTGTTTAACTAGGGATGGAGTTGAGGATAAGCCGTCTGCTGTTGGTTGGTGTACCATGACATACCTCTTTGTGAGAAAATAAAACTAAACGGTTTAGTTCCGATGCCTTCTCATACTAAACCGTTCAGTATAATGATGTCAAGATCCCAAATAAAAAATACAGAAGCAAGGTATGGCAAGGACAAAACCGATTGAACCAGACGCAGCAGGAGGTGACAAAAGCGAGCAAATCCTGCAAGGTGCGATGCAAGAATTTTTAGCCCACGGCTACGCGGGGACGAGTATGGACAAAGTAGCGAAGACGGGGGGAGTTTCCAAAGCCACGGTTTACAGCTATTTTGCAGATAAAGAAGGATTATTCGTGGCCTTGGTACAGCGGCTGGCGCGAGAAAAAGTCAATTTTACAGTTCTGGATGAAGAACCGGTCGTAGCGCTGCGATTCGTTGCCACCACTCTATTAGAACAGGTGACGCAGGAACCTGAATTCCTCAATTTTGTGAGGTTAGTGATTGCGGAGTCGGGGCGTTTTCCTCAGCTAGCGCAGACTTTTGTGAAAAACTTAGCTAAACCGGGTATCCAGCGGCTTACTCAATATTTGGAATCGCATCCAGAGTTAAAATTGCCCGATCCGGAGGCAACAGCGCGGATTTTTATTGGATCTTTGGTATATTTCCAGTTAACGCAGCATATGATGCACGGCAAAGATATTATCCCAATGGAGCGCGATCGACTGATCGACGGTCTGCTGCACTTGATTTTAGGCCCGCAGTCCAATTCCTAAGTGCGATCGACAGAATCGAGGAATTTTATGTGAGAACGATCGCAGCCATCAAGAGCGCGATCGCGCTTGATGGCTGCGATCGCGGGTTTTAGTCAGGTGTTTTCCCTAACCTGTCCCTCAATTCCTCAGCCGATAACTGTGGCAGTTGTTCTACAAACAATGTCAATTCTGCCACAGGCAATGCCAATAAATTAGTAACTGCAGCAGGCAGAATATCGCCCAATTCAGGCGATCGTATTTGCAACGCACTTTCAGCCAACAATTTAACCCCTGCTTCCCGCCCCGATTCATCGACGGTCAGCATCGAGATTGCCAGCAACAGCACTGTAAACTCCGCCGCCGCCAACTTGGATATTGGAGATAGAAAAACCGTCATTTTTGGACTTAATTCTCCAAATCTAACTCGCAGAAAATTTTCTAAGATTAAGCGCTGTTGTTCTTGTCTGCCTCGTTCTAGCCCCTGTTCTAGCCCTCGTTCTAGTCCTTGTTCTAGCCCTTGTTCTAGTCCTTGTTCTAGTCCCTGTTCTAGCCCTTCTTCTCTAGCTTGTTGCTGTGCTGCTTGTATTTGTTGTTGAAAAAGTGGTGCAATGGCCATAATTAACTCCCGCTCTTCTGGCTCTAATTCTTGTGGCGCATCCGTTACTAAATTTGACTGTAACCGATACAGCAATTCTAGCGCGATAATCCGCAACGGATCGTCTGGTGCTAAAGTGCTTAATTGGGAAATAGCCCTTTGCTGCACTCCCCCTTTGCCCAAAATCCTCAACCACAGGGTTTCTGGAGTTTCTGGCAACTGGTGAATCGCCACAATTGCAGTCCGCAAAGATTCCCCCAAAAAATAGATTCCCAGCATCCAATTTTCTGTGTCTGGTGTCGCATTAAAACTATCTACCAATGCTTTGGATGCTGTGGGTGTCAAAATCCACATTCTCGGTAATTGAGCGTCATCATAGCGAGTATTTTCTCTCCTAAATTTTCGCTCCAACTCACCTCGCACGTCCAATAACTTGCCCAGACAGCTACAAATTTCGCTGACGTTTGCCGGATTGCGAAACGGTTCAAAAATTGCAGTTGTTTTGGCCATTTTTCCCAACAATCCCAGGGTTTCTGAGTATTCGGGAATTGCGTTGCTGGGAGTGAAGTAAACATCGATTTCTCGGACTTCGGAAGTGACATCGCGACCGATATTAACCGTTCCGATCGGGGACAGCAACTCTTCCAGAAATTCTTTGGCAAAGAGATCGTGAATAAATCGCGTCATAGAAATTATTTCAAATAGTAAATAGATCTTTTAGCCGTTTTCTCACCCATTCTACAGGATTCTCATCCTCTTCTGCTGCATCTACCAATTCCATTTCTCGCAATAATTGCTGTCTCTCGCGGAGTTCTTCTTTGTGTTTGACTATTTCTTTAATAATCTGTTCGGATAAATCCGGTCGTTCAGTTAAAACTTTCTGGAAACCTTCTTTATTAATCGCAAACAAAATTGTTTCTTCCAAAGCTCTCACCGAAGCAGTTCTGGGGATTCCCAACATCAAAGAAAGTTCCCCAAAAAACTGACCAGTACCGAGGTTATTCAGATGTTTGTCAATAGCTTCTACAAAAACTTCTACTGAACCTGAAAGAATCATGTAAAAAGCATCTCCGGGGTCGTTTTCGTGAAACAAATATTCTTGCGATCGCAGCCGTTTGCGGTATCCAACTTCAATCAATTGCCGCAATTCAATCTCCGTCAGATTTTCAAAGTATTCAACCTCACGCAGCAAACAGCTAAGGGACGATGACTTTTTCAGTTTATCTTCCAAAATTGGCAGTTTTTGTTTATTTTTAGAATAACTGTTCGGGATGTCAGTTGCAGTTTCTTTTTGGTTGAGCATTGACAACAGAACTTCGGGGTTTTGCAAATAAATTTCTCTGTCATTGAACGGAAAGTCAATTTTTAGATGGCGAAAATTGTATTCAATTGCAAAATTTAAAGAACTTTTAATAAATTCTCTTTCAATCGGCCTGTCCGTCCAAACTAAAAGTTCAAATTTAAAACTATCATCGCCAAACTCGACAAACAATACTTTCGGATTCGGTTCGTACAAAACTCCGGCTTCCGCGTAAGCAATATTTAACAGAGTTTCTGTCACTAACAGCGGGTTACTATTCTCGGCTACTTCTACGGGAACTCGCAGACAGAGTAGGGAGTTTTCGTAACTCCAGTTAACAATTTTGTTGCTAATCATTTTGCTGTTGGGAACTATGACGCTGGAGTCCTCAGTGGTTTGGATGATGGTCGATCGAATCGAGATTTTTTTGACTATTCCCATTAATCCTTCTAATTCCACAAAGTCTCCGACTTTCACGGGTCGGTCTAAAAGTAGCGTTAAGCCGCTGACAAAATTAGTTGTTAAATCTTGGATTCCGAAGCCAATTCCGACTCCCAATCCCCCCGCAACTACTGCAAAAGAAGCGAGGTTGAAGCCGATGCTTTGGATGGCGAATATTACTCCAAAAGCTACTATTAAATACCCAATAATTACTGCGATCGCTTCCCGGTTTCCCTCGTCAATTCCCAGTCGGACAAGCAAGCTTTCCTTAAGAAAGTTTGTAAAAGAGCGTGCTATGACAAGGATAGCCATCAACAATACAATCAGTTCCCCCAGTGACTGCAGGGATACAGGATTTTCACCTATTTTAAATAGGGTAGCTGTCAATATTTGCGATAGCTGTGTCCATACTTCTTCTGGTATTGTATTCAGTTGAAATTCAGGTGATAATGTTTTTTGTGGGGTCATTTTTTAAGGGGAGTAGTAAAAAACAAAGTCCTCATTACCAAATGCAACAATAAAATACTGAACTCGTTATCATAAATTTTAACCTGTTTTTAGGCTAAAAAAAGTGAAGTCGTTACATAGATATGTGGTTTTTCATACTACGCAGTTATCCCTCTTGCCAATTTTTCCGATACCTGGTCTTCGCAGACCTGGGGTTAGTGTGCCACTTTTTCGCGATCCGAGAGCCGACTCATCTATTATTAAAGCGAACACTCTACTAACTTCAGTCAACATTAACTAGATTCGAGTTTATCATACTGTCCACTATTTTTTTTGAAGTTCCGTTATCAACTTAAGCAGGGATTATTCAACGACTATTTAAGTGGACAAGTCAAATATCGAAGTATTACAATGACTTTAACTGGTGGGAGAGATATTGCTATTACTCTGCCAATTGCGTCCGTCTTGTGTATGTTTAAGTGAAAATTTAACGGATCTAGCTAAAATCGATAGCGTTCCAAGACTACTTGGCATTCTACCGACATTGCGGAAAAATTAAAACTTAATTGCATTTGTCAATCAGCAAAATTACCGAAAACACTGCTTGTTTAGGAGTGGAAAATTCGCGATTTGGGGGTGGGTGGACATAAATAGGGCGCGAGACATGATTCGTCGATCGCCCAAATCTAAGTTCTCCACCCCCAATCTGAGTAAATACTGAGCATAATTGCTGATTGACAAATGTTTCCCTAGGTTAAGTTTTCACCAATGTTCTACCATAGGATTGATTAGCAATAGAATTGATCGGAGATAGAAATGCTTGGCGATACATCCGAATCATTAAGGGAAATAGTATCGCAAGGGATACATATATCGCAGATTGAGAGCCTAATACTCGCGCTACTGAACGTTTTCTTCTGTACCCAAATTGGAAAAAAGGAAAACCTTGCGCTCACGTAATTGGACAGAAGTTCTAGAATAAAAGCTGAAATGCACGATCCAACATGAGCAAATTCTCACCAGATAAAAACCAACCGCCACAGCAAGAGAGCACAACAGTAAAGATATTGCGGCAGGCTCACTTCGACGCTTTTTTTGCAGGTGCCAACGCCGGAATGTTGATTTTTGACCGCCAACTCCGGTATGTCCAAATTAACGAAGTTCTGGCCCAGATGAACGGCCTGTGTGTGGCAGACCATATTGGTAGGTCAGTGCGTGAAGTGCTGCCAGAATTTGCTCCGACTGTGGAACCAATTCTGCAAGCCATTCTGGATACAGGCAAGCCAATTCTCGACTGTGAATTAGTGGGTGAAACGCCGAAAGAACCGGGCATCGTGCGCTACTGGCAAGCATCTTACTATCCTTTGTTGGATGAAAATGGCATCGTTTTTGGTCTTGGTGGGATTGTAATTGAAATTACCGATCGCAAGCGGGCCGAACAAAAGCAGGCACGGCTGACGGCAATTTTGGAGGCAACTTCCGACTTAGTAGGAGTTGCGGATGCGGCTGGGCATAGCGTCTATCTAAACCAAGCCGGACAGGAAATGCTGGGGATGTCGCCAGAGGAAGCACGATCGCCGTTTACTATAGATTCTTTATTAGCTCCTTCGGCAAAAGCAAAGTTCCACAGCGAAATAATTCCCACCGCCTTGCGAGAGGGTAGTTGGGCTGGTGAAACCCTATTTTTGTCACGGGATGGGGAAGAAATTCCAGTCTCCCAGGTTTTAATCGTCCACAAAACCGAAGCGGGTGAAGTCGAGTTTGTTTCTACTATTGTGCGGGATATTCGCGATCGCAAAAAAGCAGAGGAAGAACGGCAATTGCTCGCTACCACGATCGAGAACAGCCGTGACTTTATTGGCGTGGCCTCAATGGATGGTCGCCCTATACTCGTGAATCAGGCCGGTCTGGATTTGGTGGGGCTCAGTAGTTTGGAGGAAGCCAAAACCAAACACATTACCGACTTCTTTATTGCAGAAGATCTGGACTTTGTACGGCAGTCTATTATGCCTGCAATAATGCAAGACGGAAGTTGGCGGAGTGATTTCCGCTTCAGACATTTCCAGACAGGTCAACCCATCCTGGTAGATTACACCCTATTTTTGATTAAACATCCAGAGACTGATGAACCCGTAGGAATTGCCACTATTACGCGGGATATTCGCGATCGCAAAACCGCAGAAGATGTCCTCAAACAAAGTGAAGAACGGTTTCGTTCTTTGATGGAAGCCAGCGCTCAAATTATTTGGATCGCTAATGCCGAGGGCGAATTGGCGATCGAGCAACCTACTTGGAGTGCATTTACAGGACAGACCTTTGATGATTACAACGGATGGGGCTGGCTAGACACGATTCACTCAGACGATCGCTCCTATATTGCCACTGCCTGGTCAACTGCTGTTGCTAATCGATCGCGATATGAAGTTGAATTCCGCATGCGCCGCTATGACGGGGAATATCGCTACATGAGTTGTCGTGCTGTACCAATTCTGAACGCGGACGGTTCAATTCGCGAATGGATTGGTGCTAATACAGATATTACCGATCGCGAACAAATGGAAGCAGAGTTGCGCGATCGCAACGCGCTGCTGAACTCGATTCTGGAAAATACACCAGACATCATCGTAGTCAAAGACAGAGAAGGCCGATATATTGCCCTCAATTCCAACGTAGCAAACTTGATCGGTAAACCCATTGAGGACATCCTGGGCAGAGATGATTCCCAACTGCTGCCGCCTGCCGTCGCCGTTGCGATGATGGCAAAAGACCGCGAGGTCATGGAAGCAGGCACCACTGAAACCTACGAAGAAGAAATCTTTAAAGGTGAGTTCAGCGGTACCTTTTTAACTACAAAAGCTGCTTGGCGCGACGATCGGGGCAATATTCTCGGTATCATCGCCATAGCGCGAAACATTAACGATCGCAAACAAGCTGAAGCCCAACTGCGCGATCGCAACGCACTGCTAAACTCGATTTTGGAAAGTACGCCAGACTTCATTGTTGTTAAAGACCGCCAAGGGCGTTTTGTTGCCCTTAACTCCAATGTCGCAAACTTTATTGGCAAGCCAATTGAGGAAATTATCGGCAAAGACGATCTGGAATTATTGCTGCCTGAAAATGCCCGTGAAGTTATGGCAAAAGATCGTCAAATCATACGATCGGGAATCGCTGAGGCTTACGAGGAAGATATAAGCAGCACAACCTTGTTGACGACAAAAGCTCCTTGGCGAGATGCTAATGGCAATATCTTGGGCATCATCGCCACAAGCCGAGATATTAGCGATCGCAAGGCAACGGAAAAAGCGCTTCAATACAATGAAGAAAGATTTCGATCGCTAACTGAAGCCACCAGTCAACTGATTTGGACAACTAACTCAGATGGAGAATTGGTAACTGGACACCATCTATGGAAAGCTTTCACCGGACAGTCATTTGAGGAATTGCAAGGATGGGGATGGCTCGATGCCATTCATCCTGATGATAAAGCTTACGTTACAAAAGTTTCTTTAGACGCACTCGCCAACAAGACGATTTTGCAAATTGAGTACCGCCTCGGGCATCACAGTGGCGAGTATCGCTATATGAGCGTGCGGGCCGTTCCTTTATTAAATGCAGACGGCAGTATTCGAGAATGGTTTGGCGTACATACCGATATTACCGATCGAAAACTTGTCGAAGATGCGATCGAACAAAGCGAAGAACGCTATCGATCGCTGATTACCGCTACATCTCAAATTGTCTGGACATCGGATTTTGAAGGAAAATGCCCGGATCTGCCGAGTTGGAGAGCTTACACCGGACAAACCGAGGCTGAGGCGATCGGTTTTGGCTGGTTAGATGCAATTCACCCGGACGATCGCGAACGCACGGCTCAGGTATGGATGGAAGCAGTGCAAAACAAGAGCCTGTATGACACAGAATATCGAATGCGTGCAGCAGATGGAGACTATCGCTATTTTCAAATTAGAGGAGTACCCATTCAGAATGAAGATGGCAGCATCCGGGAGTGGGTTGGCACTTGCACCGATATCCACGATCGCAAACTTGCCGAAGATGCTCTCAAACAAAGCGAAGAACGCTATCGATCGCTAATCCTCGCCACATCCCAAATTGTGTGGACAACCGATCCTGAAGGAAGATGCCAGGATTCACCGAGTATGAGGGCTTACACCGGACAAACGGAAGCTGAGGCGATCGGTTTTGGCTGGTTAGATATAATCCACCCGGACGATCGCGAACGAACAGTTCAGGTGTGGATGGAAGCAGTGCAAACGAGAAGCCTGTTTGAGATGGAATATCGAATGCGCGGAGTGGATGGAAACTATCGTTATTTCCAAGCTAGAGGGGTGCCAATTCTGGATGAAGATGGTAGTCTCCGGGAGTGGGTTGGCACTTGCACCGATATCCACGATCGCAAACTTGCTGAAGATGCGATCAAACAAAGCGAAGAACGCTATCGATCGCTAATCCTCGCCACGTCCCAAATTGTCTGGACGGGAGATCCTGAGGGAAGATGCCCGGATATACCGACTCTGAGAGCTTACACCGGACAAACCGTAGAAGAAGTGGTTGGTTTTGGCTGGTTAAATGCCATGCACCCGGACGATCGCGAACGAACGGCTCAGGTCTGGATGGAAGCAGTGCAAAACAAGAGCCTGTACAACATAGAATATCGCATCCGCGCAGCGGATGGAAACTATCGTTATTTTCAAGGTAGAGCAGTACCAATTCTGAATGAAGATGGTAGTCTCCGGGAATGGGTTGGCACTTGCACTGATATCCACGATCGCAAACTAGCAGAAATCGCACAAGCAAAAGCAAAGGAAGCAGCGGAAGCCGCAAGTCGGGCCAAAAGTGAATTTCTTGCCAACATGAGCCACGAGTTGCGAACTCCGCTTAATGGCATCATGGGATACGCGCAGATTCTTCAGCGTTCCAAAGTCTTGAATGAAGAAGAGCGATCGCGCATTGATGTCATTTATCAGTGCGGTTCGCATTTACTGACCTTAATCAATGATATTCTCGATTTGTCGAAGATTGAAGCACAGAAAGTGGAACTCATGCCCACGGATTTTCATTTCCCGGCGTTCCTGCAAGGTGTCGCAGAAATGTGTCGTATCCGAGCTGAACTAAAAGGAATTCACTTCCATTTTCCATCAAGCCCCGAACTCCCGATCGGTATTCGTGCGGATGAAAAACGCTTGCGACAAGTGTTAATTAATCTGTTAAGCAACGCTATTAAATTTACGGATGAGGGCAGCGTTACTTTTACAGTCAGTTTTGCAGCAGAAGGAAAAATTCGCTTTGAAATACGCGATACAGGTACCGGCATTGCACAAGATCAACTCCAAGCTATCTTTCAGCCCTTCGAGCAGGTAGGAGATCGCAGGCGGCAGACCGAAGGTACGGGATTGGGACTGGCAATTAGCAAAAGGATTGTAGAACTAATGGGCAGTACCATTCATGTTCAAAGCGAGATGAATGTTGGCAGTATTTTCTGGTTTGATGTCAATCTATCTCAAGCCGATGAATGGGTGAAAACGTCTCAAATCGACCATCGCGGGCAGATTATCGGCATCAAAGACCGCCAACCTAAGATTGTGGTTATTGATGACAAATGGGCTAACCGTTCGGTAATTAGCAATTTACTCAGTCCGATCGGCTTTGAGGTGTATGAAGCGAACGACGGGCAGGAAGGCTGGGAAAAAATTCTGGAGGTACAGCCAGATTTAATCGTTACCGACTTACTAATGCCCGAACTAGATGGCTTCGAGCTAATTAAGCGAGTTAGAGAATCGGAAAGTTTAAAAGACACCGTTATTATTGTCTCTTCTGCCAGCGTATTTGAAACCGATCAATACAGAAGTTTAGAAGCAGGAGGCAATACGTTTCTTCCCAAACCTATTCAGGCAGCAGAGCTCCTGCAAAAATTACAACAGTATCTGGATTTGGAATGGGTTTATGAAACTAATGAATATCCACTGGCGATCGCCTCAGACACCAACGAGCTAATTGCCCCGCCTGCTACAGAAATGGAAAGGCTATACCAGCTTGCCATGGAAGGAAATTTCCTAGAAATAGTTAAGCAGGCAGCATTAATTGAAGAAATAGACCAAAAATACATTCCCTTTGCTAAAATATTGCATCAGATGGCAAAGGAGTTTCAAGACGAAGAGATTTTAACGTTTATTCAGTCCTACAAGTAAGGTTTATGACTTCAGAAATTCAAGCAAAGGGTACGATTCTTATAGTTGATGACAATTCAGCTAACTTGGGTGTCTTATCTGATGCCTTAAGCCAAGAAGGATTTGAAGTTCGGGTTGCGAAATCTGGAAAAATGGCACTAGAGCGAGTTAAATATGCTCTACCAGATCTAATCTTACTAGATGTCATGATGCCAGAGATTGATGGATTTGAAACCTGTCGTCGATTACAGGCTAATCCAGAAACTAAACAGATTCCCATTATATTTATGACTGCGCTCTCGGATACCGCTAATAAAATTGAAGGGTTTCAGCTTGGGGCTGTAGATTATATTACCAAACCCTTCCAACAGGAGGAAGTATTAGCTCGCGTCAAGCTGCATTTAAAGCTTCATGTTCTAACTGAGAAATTAGAAGAAAAAAATACATTGTTGAAGCAAAAAGTTTTAGAAGTCAGCCAAGCCTATGAAGATTTACAACAAATGCAACTTAAGTTAATTCAAAGCGAGAAAATGTCCGGATTAGGGCAAATTGCGGCTGGCATTGCTCATGAAATTAATAACCCGATAAATTTTATCTCTGGCAATCTGGGTTACGCCCAAGAGTACGCTCATAACTTACTAAAAATTATACACCTCTATCAAGAAGATTATGTAAATCCTACCCCTCGGATTCAAGCAGCTATGGATGAAATAGAACTAGAATTTGTGGAGGAAGATTTTATCAAAGTTCTTAACTCAATCAACTTAGGAACGCAGCGCATCCAGGAGATTGTCAAGTCTATGCGAATCTTTTCTCGCCTCGATGAGGCAGACTTGAAAGCAGTAAATATTCATGAAGGAATTGATAGTACACTCACCATCCTGCATCATCGTTTTAAAGCAAAACCAGAGCACCCTGAGATTAAAGTAGTAAAAAATTACGGTCAGCTTCCACCAGTAGAATGCCATGCCGGACAAATCAATCAAGTGTTCATGAATATTCTTTCCAATGCCATTGATGCTTTGGAGGAATCTAATCAGCATCGTTCGTTTGCCGAAATCAAACAACACCCAAACCGGATTCAAATTTCTACAAAAGTAATTGACGAGAATTGGGTGGCTATTTATATTAGTGACAACGGTCGGGGAGTTTGCGAAAGCATTGAACAGAAGCTATTTGACCCCTTTTTTACTACCAAACCTATCGGTAAAGGAACTGGGTTGGGGTTATCTATCAGTTACCAAATTATAGTTGAAAAACATGGTGGTCGATTATACTGCCAGCCTGTATCAGGAAAGGGAATAGAATTCGTCATTGAAATTCCAATTCGGCAACAAGTTGGTAAAGCTACTTAAGCTGTTGGGTATCTAAATTGTATTTTTTGGGCGGGGTTTCTGGCCCAATCCCTACTCCCCACAAGACTTTTCTTAAATTTGACTGTACAATTTAAATGCACTTCAGCTTAATTTGCTGGTACAAGGTCTCTTACGAACTTTTGTTAATTTCTCGCTGACAGCGGGGACGACAGGGTGTTCCCGTGCAAATAAAGCTTGCAGGCATATTTTCAAAGACGCTGCTGCGAGCTCCGATTAAAGCGTTAGCACCGATTTCGACACCAGGGCCAATGAAGCAGTCGGCGGCAATCCAAACGCCGTTGTTAATAGTAACAGATGCTGTTATTAAGCCAAAGGCTGGGTCTTGGGAGTCGTGAGTGCCGGTGCAGAGGTAACTTTTTTGAGAAATTACGCAGTGTTTGCCGATCGCAATTCGATCGAGACTGTACAATACAACATCATCTCCGATCCAACTGTAATCGCCGATTTCAATTTTCCACGGATAGGTAAAACGAGCCGTGGGGCGAATGAGTACACCGCGACCTATTTTCGCTCCAAATAACCGCAGCAGCCCGCTTCTGATGCCGTTAAAAGGGTGTGGAGTGAGAGGAAATGCGATCGCCTGGACGAACCACCACAGCAAAATTAGCCAACCGGGCTTTCCTCGATCGAACTTTGATTGGTTGTACAGCCGCAAATCAACTAAAGATTCCCCTGTCAAAGTATTTGCGCGCTTGTCGCTAATTGGACGATCGTTTATTTCAGGATTTGGGGAATTTGCGATCGGCTTTTCCGGTTCTTGGCTCTGATTTGGTATATAATCGGTCATTGATAGTTAATTTAATGTTTAATTTAAAATTGAGTTTAACCTTAAGGACTGCTGCATGACATTTCCAGTTAGGGACAATTGTAACTTTGAAAACGCCAAGCATCTCGCACAAGGCGAGAATCCAAATCCGAAAATTTCCAAAGTGCGGCTGTTACAAACAGCATTGGTACTGCTTAGCAGCTTTTTTGTCGCAGAGTTAATTGCCGCACTTAATTCTCATAGTTTGTCCTTATTAGCAGATGCGGGTCACGTTTTTTCAGATGTAGCAGCTTTAGCAATAACTTTGACAGCGACTTGGTACTCCTCAGTAAAAAGCAGTAAACCTGTAGATTGCGCGATCGCACAATCGCCAATTCCTGAACGAGGAGAAATCATTGCTGCTTTAATTAATAGTATCAGTTTAGTTGCGATCGCCCTGTGGATAGCCGCCGAGTCGATCGCCCGCTTGCTGTCCCCAACCCCCGAAGTAGAAGGGCTGCCGATGTTAATTACCGCCATAGTCGGTTTAAGCATCAACTCAATCAATGCTTGCTGCTTGCATTCCTGCTGTCACGGCGACTTGAACCTCAAAAGCGCGTTTCTCCACGCAGTTGCCGACATTTTTTCGTCGGTTGGAGTAATTTTAGCTGCGATCGCCGTGGCGTGGCTGCACTGGAATTGGGCAGACGGCTTCATTAGCTTGCTAGTCTCTGCATCAATTATTTTATTAACTCTACCGCTGCTAATAGAAAGCATCCAGTTGCTGCTGGGAAAAGTATCAGCAATATCCGCAACTCAACAGCCTTGCGACTGCGAAAAAGTGAGCGCAGAAAAATTGCTTTTTCCATCACTCGAAGAACTCATCAAATAACATCTCTTCATCTGCCATAAACCATAGAGATAGATAACTAATGTCATACAGTGATTTTACTTTAAATCGAGTCACAAAAGACTTTAATTTAACCATTGCCGAGCGCTCTAATATTTTCACAGAAGTTTCAGAATTAACACCAAGCGATTTTCTCCAAGAAACCCTGCGCGATAATCTACCTTTAGCCCTTGGTAGCAATACGGAAAAAGCGCGATCGGAATTAATTATTGCTCCAATTCTAGTGGAACTCAGAAAACAATTAAATTATCAAATTAGCTGGTTTTCGGGTATTGACTTTAGTGTGGATGCCAGTAAAGGATTAAACGGCAGTTGTGATTTTATCATCAGTAGATCGCCGGAACTTTTATTTGTTAGTGCGCCAGTTATTGCCGTCGTAGAAGCTAAAAAAGAAAATATTTTGGCGGGTTTGGGACAATGCGTAGCGGAAATGTTGGCAGCGCAAATTTTTAATGAAAATGAAGGCAACGAAATTCCTGTGATTTACGGTACCGTTACCACCGGCACTAACTGGAAATTTCTGAAATTAACAAAACAGACGATCGAAATTGATTTAGTCGAATATTTTATCAACGATTTAGGTAAAATTTTAGGTATTTTAGCTAGTGGCATTCACTCAAGTATTAATTAGGTCAAGAAACCCGGCGGTTGAAATCGCGTCTTGTCAAACTTTCGTCCCTCTCTAAGAAACTACGAGAGACTCGGCGGTTGAAACCCTTTCTGCACAAACTTTCGTCCCGATGGTGCGCGGACTCAGAGGGACTCTCACGGCAATTTCACTTCTGTCTCCTGACTGATAACTACTGACGGCGGCAGAGGCGGCTGAGATTCTGCCACATTCAACTGACCGCCACAACAGCGCAACTCGTAAAGTTTTGCATTAATTTGATACTCATATTGGCTCAATAACCTTGCATAAATATAGCCAGCTTTTCCATCCAAAAAGCCTAACTGAATAAAGTAAAATAAAATAAATCTGAGCATTGGTTTACAAGGCAGCCACACCCAAACTTTTTTGAAAAATCGCTTTCGCTGAACCGCATCTCCAAATAAGTAAGCGCCAATAGTGCCGCTGTCGTCGCGCCCTTCAATAATATTGTAATAAACGCGAGCTTCCCAATTAGAATAGCGGTTGTGCCGTTCTATCCAGTGAAATAAGTCGCGGTAATCCTCGTGGATCATGTCATTTTTTAAGTAGCCGACTTGACCGGCTAAAATGACGTGTTCGTGAACTTCGTTGTCGCCAGTATTAGGGACGGATTCAGTGCCGAGATTTTCGTAACGGCCTTTTTGATGCTTGAACAAACGCAAATTCCAGTCGGGATATCGGCCGCCGTAACGCAGCCACTGACCTAAAAATAAGACTTTGCGGTTGAGGTAGTAGCCGTCAAAATTGGGATCTTCGATCGCCCGCGCGATTTCGTCCCAAAGTTCCGGGGGAATGCGTTCGTCGCAATCGACAATTAATACCCATTCGTTGCGAAAGGGCAGATTGTCCAAAGACCAGTTTTTCTTTTTCGGCCAGCGGTTGTCGAAGTAGAATTGCACTACTTTTGCGCCGGTACTGATGGCAATTTCTACCGTGCGATCGCTGCTTTGGGAATCAACCATGAAAACTTCATCCGCCCTGGCAATGCTTGCCAGACACGCAGGTAGATTAAGTTCTTCGTCTTTTGCCGGAATGAGAACTGAAACCGGAATCTTGGATGAACTAGATGTCATAATCGAGTGCTTGAACCTGAATGCGGTCGAGTTTTGGTGGATGAAGTGCGATCGGCACAGCCGCGCCGACGACTTGAGCAGTGAGGGATATTGCCTATAGCCTAATGCCTGCTGGTCGATTTCGGTGCAAAAATTAGGCCGCGGATGGCTGCACTCAAATAACCGATTTGACCCCAGGCAAAAACGAAATTTTCAAAACGCAGCCCCGGATCTCTAATGTATTTAAAAGACTTCCAGACACCCCTCAATATTCTTTCACCCCCTCGCCAAAGCTGAGCAATACCGGCTCGATCGGACAATTGTTCCCGATAACACTCGCTGATGCCTTGCCACCACCCGCGGTCTAGGAACCAAGCTTTGTTTAGCCGTTCTGCGGCGACACGGTGAAGCACCTGGGCCTCGGGCAGATAAACTACTTGCCAACCTAGCTCTAATGCTAGTTCTGTCGCGCGCAATTCTTCATTTGACAGCAACTTTTTGCCGACTCTACCGAGTTTGACATCGAAGCCGCCAATTTTTTCGAGAAAATCGCGCCGGATCGAGTAGTTTACACCCCTGGGAGTCAAACCTGCAGCAGTCACGTACAGACAAGTATTGCCTAAATCGTATTCTCCCAAGTTCTGGGCTAATCCCGGTGACAGCCATTCGGGCGGGCTGACTCCAGAAGGCCAGAGCAAATTGACTTTGCCGCCAGCTACGGCGAGTTTTTGATTGCTTTGATAAGCGCTGTGCAGCACCCTGAGCCAATTCGGCTCAGCAATAGCGTCGTCGTCGAGATAAGCTAATATTTCGCTGCTAGCTTGCTTAGCGCCGGTGTTCCGGGCTACTGACAGACCGATTTCGGGTTCCCAGACGTACTTGAGGCGGCGATCGCCCAGCCTTGCTTCTACCACCTCGCGGGTGCGAGAAGTGGAACTTTCGGGACTCGCATAATCGCTAGAAGCGTTATCCACTACTACTACTTCAAAGTTGTCGGGAAAATCCTGTATCAGCAAGCTGTCGATCGCTGCACCTAGATAGGTGTGACGATTGTGGGTGCAAATTATTGCTGATATCTGAGGGTCTGGCATAAATAACAGCTTGGGAAATACTGGGGCTTGCGATCGACTTACTTTGATATTGTCTCATCAATGCTATTATCGCTTAAAAAGCATTTGGTAGTTGGCAGTTTAAATCATAATTGGTAATTGGTAATTGACAATTGGCAATTGGGAATTATGTTTAATCCTTTGTATGCGATCCCTGCCAAAGAACGGAGACAAGCCCGCGACATTAGTCGCCAGCAGCCCAAAAATTTTAACCAAACTTCAATCTCCCAAAATCATTTGTTGTGGAGTAAATCTAAAATCTAAAATTTAAAATCTAAAATCCGTTAACTAATGACTAACTCAGAACCCACCACATCGAGACAATTAATCTTAGTAACTGGACCGGCCAGAAGCGGCAAAAGTGAATGGGCTGAAACTCTGGCGGCGGGTTCTGGAAAACAAGTAATCTATGTGGCTACCGGTCGCGTTGATGAAGCCGATTTGGAGTGGCTTCGCCGCCTCGACAGGCACCGAAATCGCCGTCCTGTGAATTGGACAACTCTAGAAGTGCCGATCGAATTATCGGCAGTCGTGCAAGCCGGCAAGCCCTCAGATTGCTTGTTGATTGATTCCCTGGGAACTTGGACGGCAAATCTTTTGGAAGAAGAAGCTGCTGTTTGGGCTACTGCACAGCAAGATTTGCTCGCTAGTTTGAAGTCGTCGGCGGCTGATGTAATTTTGGTAGGGGAAGAAACCGGATGGGGCGTTGTGCCTGCTTATCCGGCGGGGCGGCTGTTTCGCGATCGCCTCGGCACTCTCGTGCGCCGCATCGGGGCGATCGCCGATAATGTTTATCTCGCCACCGGGGGTTACGCCTTGAATCTCAGCGCTTTGGGTACGCCGCTGCCGCCCTTGAAAAGTTAACAGCCGGAGTCGCAATTGACAAGAGAGAAAAAATCTCGGTTTCCCGACGGACAATTTTAACTGAAAATTAGGTATAATTTTAAGTAATATTGAAAACTCAAGAGTCACAGAAATTAGTCAAAAAACACACTCCCTAGGGAGAAAAGCCCAACAATTTGACATGAGGAATAGCCAAATTTTGAAATAATGTAAAAGATCAAATGTCTCTTAAGAAAGAGTGCTAATTTCAAATTCAAAGTCTAAAATCATCAATTAGTTGAAGGGTTGGCTAAAAATTATGGCATCAGAGAGTGAAGTGAGAAAATACATTGCTTACTGGTTTCAGTTAGGCAAAAAAGTATTCATTCGCAACGGTTCCGAAGCACTGCTGCCCGAATCGGTAATTGCGGGCGATCGCTACAGCAGCGAATTTGAAGACTGCTGGCAAAAAATCATTTCCCCCGACAGCGGAGACTGCTACCTGCAAGGCACAAACGAAACAATTTCCCAACTGCTGACACCAGCATGGGAAATCAGTCCCTGCGCGCGCTGTGCAATGCCCGTAGTGTTCCAACAAACCGGAATGCCACCGGAGTCCTGTCCCTGTGACGACTTAGCAAACTGGCCCGATACCGAAATTCCCCAACCTCGATCGCCAGTCAGCAACCAACTGCAACTGTCAGGAATTCGCGATCGGCTCAAAAGATCCAGCGGCGAGTAAGTATATAAGAAGGAAGAAGGGTATTCTTCCTTAAATTGTTACAATATATTTACAATGCTTCACACTAGGTCTGATTTATGAATGTCAAGACAGTATCGCCAGCCTCCCCGCAAACTTATACAAATTCAGGGACTCAGGCTGTACTCGGCAATCTCCAAGATGCAAACACAATTCCCCTGCAAGCAGTACCAGTATCGCTAGAGACGGAGATCGTAGCGGACGATCGGCTCAAATCCGCCAGAGACATAGCTTTCGAGTTGGCCGGAGATACTGTTCGGTACGATCCAGTGGCGATCGCAGCCCTGTACCGAAATCGACCTCTACAAGTCTGGGGAAGGCTGTCGAGCGTTGTTTGGACATTTTTTAGCTTTGCCTTCAGTGTGTGGTTCGACGGCAAAACAGGTCGTACCGCCACCAACCAAAAGCGTCGCGCCGTCCGACTGCGAGAAATTCTCGGCCAACTCGGCCCAGCTTTCATCAAAATCGGACAAGCACTCTCAACACGCCCCGACTTAGTACCGCCAGTATATTTAGAAGAACTAACAACGCTGCAAGACCAATTGCCAGCATTTCCCAACGAAGTAGCATATCAATTCATCCAAGAAGAATTGGGCGCCCACCCCAAAGACATCTACGCAGAAATCAGCCCCGATCCGATAGCAGCAGCATCTCTGGGACAAGTCTACAAAGGCAAACTAAAAACCGGAGAAACAGTCGCAATCAAAGTCCAGCGACCGGGTTTAGCCGAAAACATCGGCTTAGATATCTACATCCTGCGGCGCCTTGCAGTTTGGGCACAAAACAACTTCAAAATAATTCGCAGTGACCTCGCAGGCATTATGGACGAATTGGGCGAGCGCATTTACGAAGAAATGGACTACACCCACGAAGGTCACAATGCCGAACGGTTTGCCCAACTATACGGACACATCAAAGATATTTACGTTCCCAGCATCTACTGGGAATATACCCGCCGCCGCGTCTTAACCATGGAGTGGATCACCGGCATCAAACTCACGAATTTAGAAGCCGTTAAATCTCAAGGAATCGATGCTCCTTACTTAATTGAAGTGGGCGTGCAGTGCTCTCTCCGACAACTTCTAGAACACGGTTTCTTTCACGCCGACCCCCATCCCGGCAATCTTTTGGCAACTCCTGACGGTCAGTTGGCTTATCTCGATTTCGGGATGATGAGCGAAGTTAAACCTTATCAGCGGTACGGCTTGTTGGAAGCTGTGGTGCATTTGGTGAACCGCGACTTTGAAGGTTTGGCAAAAGATTACGTGAAGTTGGAGTTTTTAACTCCCGACACCGATTTAACGCCCATTATTCCAGCTTTGGCCGGCGTATTTAACAATGCTTTGGGTGCTAGCGTTGCCGAACTCAATTTCAAAAGCATTACTGACGAGCTTTCGGCGGTGATGTACGAATATCCTTTCCGAGTTCCAGCTTACTATGCTTTGATTATTCGATCGCTTGTCACCTTAGAAGGGATTGCCATCAACGTTGACCCCGAATTTAAAGTGTTGAGCAAAGCTTATCCTTATGTGGCAAAACGGCTGTTGAGCGACCCCGCACCTGAATTGAGAGCATCCTTGCAAGATTTGCTGTTCAAGCAAGGCGAATTCCGCTGGAACCGCTTAGAAAACTTGCTCAAAAATGCCCGCAAGAGTGACGACTACGATGTCAGCAAACTCTTGAACCAAGCATTAGAATATTTATTTTCCGAAAGAGGAGATTTCATTCGCGATCGTATTGTCCTCGAATTAGTCAAAAGTCTCGACACGCTTTCGAGCAATGCTTTTGCTAACGCCAAAGCAGTCGTCGGCGAATGGTTTGGAGTCAAGGCAAATCAACCTGTGGTTTCACCAACTGAACAAAAAAACTTAGAACACATCAAGCGGATTTGGGATATTTTGCAATCAACTCCCGGTTTTGACACGATGAAAGTATTGCAGCTAATTCCGCAGTTGTTGGTGAAACCGGAAGTGCAGAACATGGGGCAGAAAGTAGTCGGCGGTTTAGCTCAAAGAGCAGTTGCTAGGGTAATTCGCGAGTTCTTGCTTTCCCAGGAACCGGCAGCAATTCCAGAGAATGGAAGCTATGCTAAAACTTCGCCTCAGTTGTCTTTACCTGTGGCGAAGTAGTTTGATTGGGCGTTTTTTGACCGCAGATATTAGCAGATAAACACAGATGAACGCAGATGAAATTTCGTCTGCGTTCTTTTAATTAAGCTTGAATCCTTTAGCCGCTAATTGCTGGCGGAGACTTTGAATTATTACGCGATCGAGAGTATTCTCACCGCTATTGGTACTAGATTGGCGCTGTTGTTCAATATATGCTGCACGCTTTTGAGATAAGTCGCGGATCGTCTTTTTAATCGCTTCTCTTTCGGTTTTCTTTCCAGCTACATATGCTCTTTTTTCTGTTAGCGTCATCCCTCGCATGATTTCTGGTAAATTATCATCTGATATTGCCTCTAGTTTAACTGTTCCGTTTTCGAGAGCATCCAGCAAGTCCCAAGAAGCATTATCATAGTATTCAGAAGCTTTTGAGCTACTACGCGAAGCAAAATTTGTGCCAGCATTACTATCTTCAACTGCTTGACGTTGTTGTCCTATTCTTCCTTCTCTACCGTAGGGAATGTAAGTTTGGTTGAGTTTAGTATTCCAAGTAGAAATTTCGTCGTCGTAAGGGGACTTAATTACCACAATTTGTTGGTTTTGATTAATGTTGAAGGTACTGCCTTTTGCTAAATCTGCTCCTGATGCCCAAAGTTGTCGCTCCTGACTTTCGGCTGAACCACAGTAGATTGTATTAACGAGGGTATCTCCTTTGACAGCGAGATTGACAGATTGATTCCAAAGTATTGGGCCCTGATCGAATGGTTCATTACCCGCAATAAAAATCACGCGAAAATCTTCCTGATTTTTACTCCAGTTTAATTCTTGCATTGCCGAACGAATTACCCAGCCAGCATATTCTTGACCGCCGTTGGTTTTGATACTAAATAGCTTTTCGGAAACTAAATCTAATTCACGAGTAAATCCAGTTAATAATCTGACAAAACCTTCGGAGGAAGGTAAGCTGTCATTACCATAATGGTACAGAGCAACTTCTAAATCTGGTACTTCGCCATCTTTGGTTACTTTAGTTAAAAAATTAACAACTTGCCAAAGTTGAGTACGAGTCTGGTCAATCAGTCCATCCATGCTATTACTAGAATCTAAAAGGATGGCTATCTGAATTTTTGCTTTGGCGAAAGCTGTTGTGGGAGAACACAAAATACTTAGGGTTAAAGCTGTAGTGAATAAAATTCTAGTTAGTTTCTGCATGGAATTTCCCCTACAAAATGATTTTTTACCAATTATAGTCAGCGATCGTATAGATTTAGTTCCTGGCGTCAAGTAACTTGTAACAAGACTTTACATTTGCGATTAATTCAGTAGAGGACTCACGCACTCCGACGAAAGAAACCGGGTTTTTTACCTTGGGTGTGGACTGCAACGTTCTAGCAGTTTTGTTAATGCTGCATCAGGAGTTTTATAGTTTTCTAAATGAACGCGGTTTAGGGAAACAACTACTTGTATGTGGTGGTACTTTCGGGCGTGAATCGATATTCAGCCATCGGTTTTTCCTTGCTTTTCGTCACAAGAGTAATAGGTTTTTCCGTGACATCTTATTATGGGTTAGAGTTGCTTTTGGGAAAATAAAACAAATTTACTGAATTAACCGCAACGATCGCCCTGCTTGTCCGTGGGCTATCATAGAAGGAGTCACAGAAAAGCCTAGCGATCGGGAGTCAACCTATGCAAGCAATCCTGTTGAGCAGTGAAGAAGTTGCGAAACGTGCCTATCGAATCTATGAGGGCGGAATTCGTAAGAAGGTTGAGATAGAGGAAAATATTGGCAAAATGGTCATCATCGACATTGAGACAGGTGATTATGAAGTCGATAAAACTGGATTGCAAGCAGCTAAAAACCTCCAAGCAAAGTCTCCGTATGCACGACTCTTTGGCATCCGCATCGGCTATAATGTAGCGGCTTCTTTCGGCGGTGTGATGGAGCGGGTGAGTAGTGATTTCCGGTATTGTGACTGATAGACACGCGATCGTCTCGCTGACATTTCTCTTGGTGAATGGTGCAACCTTCCCGATCGAGTTTGTCATCGATACAGGCTTTACGGATCGTATTTGCCTCCCGCCAGAGGCGATCGGGGTGGTTTATTTTTTGAATTAAAGCAGACAACAAGCTGTTCAGAATGTTCGGAGTTAAACCACAGATGTGCGGGATAAGCCAACTAGGAATAGTATTGTACCGCTCAGTCAGTAGGGTGGACACTGCCCCACCTCTATTTCTATGCACTGACTGTAGTAGCTTCTCCTTTAGTCGCTGTAGCTAAAATAGCTAAAATCTTTGGCACCAAGGGCTTCAGATCCGCTAGACGGTTGGATGATGCTTGCAGAACAATGACCGCAATATCAAATTGTGGCAGGTTTTGTTCAAACGATAAGTTGCGATCTACAGTAATAAAAACATCGAACTCTACTTGTGCAAGGGCAAGAAGTTGACTGTTCTTTACCCCTGCCCATCCCATTTGTGGGACTGTTTTCACCTCGCAATCGGGAAAGTCTCTCGCAAGTTTACGATCGATGCACTCATCCAACAGGATCTTCATGTTATGCCACCATACCAATAAGCTCTTTGCCTGCCTCTTCTAGCAAGGTGATAACCTGCTCTTTGGTTACAGTGGGAAATCCATCTAAAAAATCGTCGATCGATTCTCCCGCTTTAAGGTAGTCCAGAAGCGTTTGAACAGGAACCCTAGTACCAGCAAAAACTGGAGTACCGCCCATAATTTCAGGAGATGCGCTAATGATTGAGGAGTTCTTAAGCATAGGTTTTTGACCTCCAGATTCTGTAGCTATAGTTTACCAATTCTTGTGGGGTAGAATCTTGTGGGATAGCTTGTAAGTCAAGCAAGTCTCTGCCTTGGCTTGAAAGACTTTGAAGACAGCATCCAACTCGCCTGCGCGGCCCTCGATCGACGATCTGGCGATCGTCACCCGCGAGCGCAAAGACTTCATTGGTAGCAACCTCCCCATTTACTTCCCCACAGAACTCTTAAACCAGCTCTAGCAGAAAAATATCTAAAAAAATTCCTAACTCCGAGCATATGGATCGTCAACCTCAAATCTCAAATCGATCGAGGTAATTTACGTAAGTTTATAAAATCATGTCACTTTTTCTCACCGACAGGGCGATCGGGGTGGTTGATTCTTTGAGTTAAGGTACAGCAAGAGGTACGATAGAAATAAATCCTAGGAGGTCATGAGTATGGCTTCGGCATCCAACGGGCAGTCAGCTATTATCCGTACAGAGCGTGGACTCACGATTGCTGGCACACGCACTAGCCTTTATGATGTGATCGATCTCTTGAAGGCTCATTATCCTCCTAAACTGATTCGTGACACGTTTAACCTCACGAACGCACAAATTAATGCAGCTTTGTCCTACATTGAGGCAAATCAGTCTCAAGTCGAGGCTGAATATCAGGAGGTTCTTCAAAACAGAGAAGAAATTCGTCGGTACTGGGAAGATCGCAACCGCGAACGCTTTGCTCGAATCGCAACAATGCCACATAAGCCAGGGCAAGAAGCGTTTTGGGCAAAGCTTGAGGAGCACAGAGCGAGACGTACTGCACAAAAACAATGACTTTCTTAGTTGACTACAACCTCGACGGTTACGCGCTGATTTTTCTCGGTATATTAGCAAAACGTGGTTGGCTAGAGTTCCAATCTGTCCAATTTGTCACCTTTAGAGAGGCCGAACTGTCAATGGAAAGTAGCGATCGCGTAGTCTGGCGTTATGCTCAAGAACATCAGATGATGATCCTCACTGCTAACCGAAATATGAAGGGTGAGGATTCGCTCGAGCAGGTTATGCGGGAAGAGAATACAGAGAACTCGTTTCCAGTGTTGACGATTGGGAATCTCGATCGTTTGAGTGAAGCTGAATATCGAGAGCGTTGTGCTGAACGGCTAATCGAAATCGCTGTAGATCTTGATAATTACAAAGGGGTTGGTCGGCTGTTCATTCCATGATATTGTCGGCTACGCTTAAGAATATGGAACGCCAACCTCAAATCTCAAATCGATCGAGGTAATTTACGTAAGTTTACAAGATCGTGTTACTTTTTTTCACCGATAGGGCGATCGGGGTGGTTGATTCTTGGAGTTAAAATCAAAGCAGACAACAAGCTGTTGAGAATGTTCGGAGTTTAAACCGCAGATATGCGGGATAAGCCAACTAGAAATGTAATTGTACCGCATCTGCGGTACAATTATAAGTTAGGTAGCTTGAGCCGCTAGCTAGGGCAATACGATAAACTTACTTGTTGAGAGTAAAATATAGGTGAATGTTAGTGGCGCTTTTCAGTCGGCTCCTAAGTCTCAATACAGGTAGTATTCCGCTAGAAGATTTCTTCACTGAGTTGGTCGCTTACCTCTTCAGTACAGATAAGGAAATTCTCTATTCTTGGCTCAAGAATTTAAACTTATTAGGTACAAACATTTGTTTGGATGCCTATGTTTCAACACAGAGAGAGTTTGAGCCTCTTGAGGATCATCGTTTAGCTAGCCGCCCAGATATCTTAATTGAGCTAGTAGGCACTAAAAGTCGTAGCATCATCTTTGTCGAAAGTAAAATTGGCTCTCAGGAAGGCTACGAACAGCTTTCAAGGTATGCCGAGATTTTGCATGGAATTTCAGGGTTCCAGCACAAATTTCTTTTGTACATTACTCGTGATTTTGAGCCAAAAGATCAAGAAGATATTTTCAAGAATATTTCTCAATCTACCGTTCAGTTCAGGCAATTGAGATGGCATCAGTTCTATCGATTTTTGAAATCTCAGGCAGACACAATGCTTGTTCAAGAAATTGTGACATTTATGGATGAGTATCGCATGGCACATAACAATCAGTTCTCTTCTATTGACGTGATTGCGTTAGCAAATTTCACAAAATCACTAAAACTTATGGAAGAGACAATGTGGGGAGAAGTCAGTCAGCGCTTTGAGAAAGTTCTGGGAGCAATTAAGCAAAGGTCTACAGCTCTTACCCAGATTCAATGGCATGGGCGATATTTAATGACTGCCTCAATGTCAAGTGGAAGATGGTGGTGTGGTCTAGGCTTTATTCTAAAGACATCACATTTAACTGATTACCCAATAGTACGTCTCGTACTTGAAGTAGATCCTAATTCACCGCGTCGAGCAGAAATTATTGAAGCGATGAAAGATGTTTGCGAACAGTACGGTTGGAAGGGTTATAACTTAGATAGCTCAAAAGACTGGGCAGGAATAGTTCGAGACAAAAGTTTACAAGACTTTCTTTCTGAAGAAGATCATGTGGTAGCTATCAAAAGTTTTTTCCTGCAAGCACTAGATGAGTTAGAAAAGATCAAAGATCAGTATTCAAAACTTCCTTGGGTAGCAATTCAAGGCAATGGAGAAAGTTCTGATGATGCGTTGCCAGCTACCTAACAAATCGTTGCAACGGCGGAATAAAGACAATCGGTGAGGATGCCAGGGTACTAACCGCCGTTGAACTCAATCGTTATACCGCAAAAACTGCAAAAAACCCGGTTTTTTGAAGAAACAGGGTTTTTATTTATTCGATCGCCCCCAAGCAACTCTACAATTACTTGGTAGTAGTGCCACTTAAATTGCTATTTGTTGGTAGCTGAACGGGACTTGGATTCGCACTAACTAAGAGGTTAGCTTCATTACCAGAAGGATTAGCATTAGGATCGATCGCACCACTAACACTCGCGGCTTGCAAAGGAATAATTGGCTGAGTTTGAGCGCTGGTTAGAGATGTTAACAAGCTGTTAGAGTCGTAGATGAGAATGTCATCATCGATGCCATTAAAGCTATTCATCGTTGGAATTGAACCGCCATTCAGCAAGATGTCATCGGTAGTAGTTGTGACAGAAGTTACTGTCAAACTACCTGGATTAGTAGCTGTTGTTAGCGGTGGGAAACTTATGGCTGCTGGTGCAGTAGTCGTGCTGTTTGGCTGACTAATTGATGCAGTAGTCGTGCTGTTTGGCTGGCTAATTGATGCAGTAGTCGTGCTGTTTGGCTGACTAATTGATGCAGTAGTCGTGCTGTTTGACTGGCTAATTGATGCAGTAGTCGTGCTGTTTGGCTGACTAATTGATGCAGTCGTGTTTGATAAGCCAGCGGTAGAACTGTTATCAATCAACTCATCATCCTCACTATCAACAGGTTCGCCAGTTAAAGAATCGACAGGCGAAGGAGTATTGAAAACTCCAGGCAGCGGGTCTCCGGGGGTGATGGAAATAAACCGAGAACTGTCAATTGTATTGACTTGAGTATCTTTCACCCAAGCTAAATGTTCGCCGGTGCCTGCGATGCTAATCAAGGCATCGTTAGTATAATTTTCGCCGCCTTGAACGATTTCCAATTGGTCAAAAGTGAGGTCTTGTGAGAGTCCGAAGTAATCGCGATCGCCCTGGAAGTAGAAAATGTTATCAAGTCCCGAACTTGGTGATAGCACAAATATGTCAGAACTGCTGCCTCCAATCAGCGAATCTTGACCGTTTCCGCCCTTGAGCACGTTGTTACCTTCGCCGCCGTAGAGACTGTCATCGCCATCGTTACCGTTCAGGCTGTCATTCCCACTGCCACCGTTTAAGAAGTCGTTGCCGTTTCCGCCATCGAGGGTATCGTTGCTGCTGCCGCCGTCGAGACTGTCATCGCCTTCGTTGCCCAAAAGGTTGTCGCTGCCAGCTTCCCCGGTTAGCAAGTCGTTGCCGCAACCGCCGTCGAGGGTGTCGTTACCGGCACCTCCCAGCATGGTGTCGTCGTCGCATTCACCAAACAGCAAGTCGTCGCCGTTGCCTCCTCCCATCAAGTCGTTGCCGCTGCCGCCTGCGAGTGTGTCGTCGCCGGAATCGCCTGTGAGGATGTCGTCGCCGGAGTCGCCGACAACCAAGTCGTTACTCGCGCCGCCGTCCATCAGGTCAATTTCGTCGCCACCGTAGAGAGTGTCTTCGCCGACTTCGCCCAACATCGTGTCTTGCCCTTCACTGCCAAACATCAAGTCGTTGCCGGCGCCTCCGAAGAGTTTGTCGTCATCGATGCTGCCGTCAATTTTGTCGTTGCCGGCACCTCCTAATAATTGGTCGTTGCCGGTACCGCCGAACAGTTGGTCGTTGCCCGCGCCGCCGTCGATGGTGTCGTAGCCGGAACCGCCGTCGATTTTGTCTTCGCCTGCTTCTCCAAAAATCAGGTCGTCGTCTTCGTCGCCCCAAATGTTGTCGTTGCCGGCGTTGGCGTTGATGAAGTCGTTGCCGGCTTGAGCCCAAATGTTGTCGTTGCCGTCGCCGCCGAGAATCGAGTCTGCGCCGGAACCACCGTCGATGTTGTCGTTTCCGGTTTGTCCGAGGAGGGTGTCGGCTGCATCGCCACCGTAGATTTGGTCGCTGCCGCGACCGCCATCGATGAAATCTCGGTCTTCTCGGCCGTAGAGTTCGTCGTCGCCGTCGTGGCCCCACAGGGTGTCGCTGCCTGTCCCAGCATCGAGGAAGTCGTTGTCGTCGTTACCTTCGAGGCTGTCGTTGCCAGCTTGACCGAAGATGCGATCGCGCCCTTCTCCCCCTGCTAAAGTATCGTTGTTAGCGCCGCCGTCGATGTAGTCGTCGCCGCTGTTGCCGTCGGCGATGTCGTTGCCGTCATTTCCGAAAATGCGATCGCGCCCAGCGCCGCCAGTTAAGCTATCATCGTCTGCGCCGCCTTCTAAGTAGTCGTCGCCATTGTTACCGGAGAGAGTATCTTTGCCGATTTGGCCGAAAAGTCGATCGGCCCCTTCGCCACCATCAAGGCTGTCATTGCCCGATTCACCCCGCAGAATGTCATCTCCGGTTTGTCCTAACAGCGTATCCTCGTTATCTCCACCCCACAGTTCGTCGTCATCGGCATTGCCTTCTAAGAAGTCGTTGCCTTGGCGGCCGTATAATTTGTCACGGTCGTCATTGCCGGAGAGAGTATCGTTTTCGGTTCCGCCGTCCACGAAATCGTCGCCTGTTCCGCCAGCTAGAGTATCATCACCGCCTTCTCCGTAGAGACTGTCATTATTTTCGCCACCGTCGAGTTGGTCGTTGCCGAAACCGCCGAACAGGGTATCAGTACCGGATTCTCCCAGCAAGTTGTCAGCGTCGTCTCCTCCCCAAAGAGTGTCGCTATCGTCGCCACCGAGGAGGGTGTCGAGGCCGGATTGACCGTAAATTCGATCGCGCCCTTCGTTCCCCTGAAGCAAATCATTGCCCAAACCGCCGTCAACAATGTCATCGCCGCGGTTGCCAAGAACCGTATCGTTGCCAGCTTGTCCGAACAAACTGTCGTTATTTTCACCACCGTCGAGAATGTCGTTACCGTCGCCACCTTCGAGGGTATCGTTTTCAGTACCGCCGTCGAGGGAGTCGTTGCCGAGTTCCCCAAAAAGTCGGTCTGTTCCTGAGTTGCCTTCGAGGATGTCATCGCCACCGAAGCCGTAGAGAGTGTCGCTGTCAGCTTGACCGAGAAGGGTATCGTTACCGTCGCCTGCTAAGAGTGAGTCGTCGCCGAAACCGCCTTGCAATAAGTCATTGCCAGCTTGACCGAACAAGGTGTCTTTGCCGTCGCCGCCGTAGAGGGAATCGTTGCCTTCTGCTGCATCGAGGATGTCATTGCCAGATTCCCCAAACAAGTTGTCATCGCCGGCTTTGGCTGATAAAGTGTCATCGCCTTGACCTCCCCACAGATAGTCATTGTCACTTCCGGCATCTAAAATGTCTTTGCCGTCGCCACCGTAGAGGGAATCGTTGCCTTCGCCAGCATCGAGGATGTCATCGCCGTTTTCGCCGTAGAGGTAGTCGTCGCCCGCTTGGGCTGATAAAGTATCGTCGTCTTGACCACCCCAGAGGTAGTCGTTGCCAATTCCGGCATCGAGAATGTCTTTGCCGTCGCCGCCGTAGAGACTGTCGTTGCCTTCTGCTGCGTTGAGTGAGTCGTTGCCCGCTTCGCCAAACAGTTTGTCGTCGCCTGCTTTGGCGTATAAAGTGTCATCGTCTTGACCACCCCAGAGATAGTCGTTGCCGATTCCAGCATCGAGAATGTCTTTGCCGTCGCCGCCGTAGAGGTTGTCGTTTCCTTCTGCTGCGTTGAGTGAGTCGTTGCCACCTTCGCCAAACAAGTTGTCGTCGCCGGCTTTGGCATATAAAGTGTCATCGTCTTGACCACCCCAAAGTTGGTCGTTGCCAATTCCCGCATCGAGAATGTCTTTGCCGTCGCCGCCGTAGAGGTTGTCGTTGCCTTCGGCTGCATCGAGGCTGTCGTCGCCCGCTTCGCCGTAGAGGTTGTCGTCGCCTTCTTTGCCGAGGAGGATGTCGGCATCGTCGCCGCCGTAAAGTTGGTCGTTTCCGAGGTCGGCATTTAGGGTGTCTTTGCCGGTACCGCCGTAGAGATAGTCGTTGCCTGTTCCGGCATCGAGGGTGTCTTTGCCGGTACCGCCGTAGAGATAGTCGTTGCCTGTTCCGGCATCGAGGGTGTCGTCGCCGGCATCGCCTGCGAGAGTGTCGTTGCCGGCTTCGCCGATGAGGGTGTCTTGGTCGTCGCCGCCGGAGAGTTCGTCGTCGCCGAGGCCGCCGTAGATGAGGTCGGTGTCTGCTTCTCCGTAGAGTTTGTCGTTTTCGCCTTCGCCGTAGATGGTGTCTTTGTCTTCGCCGCCGTACACAAAGTCCTCGCCAGCGCCGCCGTAGAGTAAGTCTTTGCCTGTTTCGCCAAAAATTGTGTCGTTGCCGTAACCAGCGTCTCCGGCAACGGTGTCGTCATCGCTACCGGCGTAGATTAAGTCGTCGGCATCGCCACCTCGGATGTAGTCTCGACCGGCTTCGCCGTATAGGGTGTCTCGGTCTTGATTGCCGTAGATGCTGTCGCCGCCTTCGCCGCCGTAGATTAGGTCGTTGCCGAATTCGCCGTAGAGTTGGTCGTCGCCACCGAGTCCGTAAATGCGATCGTCCCCAGCATCGCCAGTAATAACGTTAACGGTATCGTCGCCGGTAATATTATCGTCATGCCGAGAACCGGCGACGTTTTCAATGTCGGCAATTTTGTCTTGGTCGCCCCAACCGTCGATCGCATCGCCTGTTTGTAAATTGACAGTAACGCCGTTGGGGTCGCGGCGGTTGCTGAGAATGTCGATACCTTCTCCGCCGTAAAATGAGTCATTGCCGGCATTGCCAATTAATAAATCGTTGCCTTCTAATGCCCAAATTCGGTTATCTTTTTCGTTGCCAATTAAGATGTCTTCAAAGCGAGTACCGATGATGTCTTCTAAGTTTCTTAAAGCATCGGTAGTGCCAAAACCGTCTTTACCAGTACCAGCGGCAATTTCAAAATCCCGTTCGAGTTCGGTGTAATATTCGCTGGGATTAACTGCGGTAACGAATTCTTTGAAACGTTGCTTGGTATTAGTTTCGTAGTCGCTATTTTCGTCAATATTAACGATAACACCACTGGGAGAATTGATGTAATTAACGAGATCGACTCCTTCTCCCCCGTCAATTAAATCATCGCCGATTTCTCCGATTAACGAGTCATCGCCTGTACCGCCAAATAATTCGTCGTTGCCAGCGTTGCCGTTGAGAGTGTCATCGCCGGCTTGGCCTAAAAGTACGTCGTCATCAAAGCCGCCAAACAGGGTATCTTTGCCGTCGCCACCATCGATGTAGTCTTGACCTTGACTGCCGAAAAGGTTGTCTTCGCCTGCTTGTCCGTAAATATCATCGTCGTCGGCCCCGCCATCAATAATGTCTTGGCCGTCGCCACCTTCCAGCCAGTCATTGTTTTCGTTGCCTTGGATGATGTCGTTGCCGGCTTGTCCGTAAATTCTGTCATCTCCGGTATTGCCCAGAAGCGAGTCTTGGCCGCTGCCGCCATCGATGAAATCGTCATCGGCGTTGCCTTCTACGGTGTCGCTGCCATCTTGTCCGTAGAGGATGTCGTTGCCTTCATTGCCTTGGATGAAGTCGCGGCCGCTGCCACCTTCGGCGTAATCTTCGCCTTGGTTGCCTTGGATGATGTCGTTGTCGGCGCGGCCGTAGAGTTTGTCATCGCCGCTGCCTCCGAGAAGGATATCGTTTTGGCTGCCACCGTCGAGGATGTCGTCGCCTTCTTCACCAAAAAGTTGGTCGCTGCCAGCTTCGCCGTAGAGTAAGTCGGCATTTAATCCACCGTAAAGTTGGTCTTGGTCTTCGCCACCGTATAAAGAGTCGTTTCCGGCTTCTCCTTTTAGCAAATCATCGCCTTGTTCGCCTCGCAAATCGTCATTTCCAGCGCCACCATTGAGGGTATCTTTGCCTGTTCCGCCGTAAAGAGAATCGTTGTTTTCTTCTCCTTTTAAGTCATCATCTCCTTCTTCGCCATAAAGTTTGTCTTCACCTTGGCCGCCGTACAAGAAATCATTTTCGGTGCCACCGTAGAGAGTGTCATTGCCATTTTCTCCTCGGAGGTCATCGGCACCTTGTTCGCCGCGAAGTTCGTCTTCACCATCGCCGCCGTAGAGGAAGTCGTTATCTTGACCGCCGTAGAGGGTGTCGTTGCCGTTTTCTCCTCTTAAATCGTCACTGCCTTCATCACCTCGGAGGTCGTCATTGTCATCGCCGCCGTAAGCTTTGTCATTACCCGTACCACCGTAGAATGTATCGTCTCCTTTTTGTCCCCAAAAAAGGTCGTTTTCGCCTTGGCCGTAAAAGATATCGCTGTAGTCGCCGCCAGTCATTTCATCAGCAAAATTTGAGCCGCTGATGATTTCGATATTGCCAAGGATATCTTCAGTACCGAAACCATCCTGAACTTTGTAAACATCGGAACCATCCAGCATCATGGTTGCTTCAACCTTGATTCCACTTAAGCTACTGGAGTAATCAGCGGTATCAATTCCTTCTCCTCCATCGAAAAAGTCGTAGCCGGAGTCACCTCTTAATTTATCGTTGCTGCCTCCACCTCGCAAAACATCGTTGCGATCGCCTCCTACCATTTCATCATCCGTTTCGCTGCCTTCCATCCAGTCATCATCTGTGGTTCCGGCAACACTGGCTTGACCTGGCGCTTCGATCGCTGAATTGGGAAAGTAGAAACCCTGAGAGTGAAGGTTGTAGACTGTGTTTTTGAAGTAACTTTGAACCTCCGATCGACTTTGATAATTTTCGATGAGATGCGAATCACCTAAGCCGCCAATGCTAGGAAGCATACTAAAAATCTTGACAATTTTGTCCCAGAAAAACGGATCTGAGTCAAATTGCAGTAACGGAACTGGATCGCCAGGATTTTTAATATTGTTTTCGGCCACACTATTCCCTTTAAAAGAGTGAATGCCACCCGCATAAAGATAACTTGTCGGCGAACCCAACGCTAATACGCGAATGCGATTGCTGCCCCCAGCATTCATATCAATGAGTCCATCTTCTAGGAAAAAGTTTCCCTGAGAATGACCTAGGAGAATCAAGGAATTATTTGAATTTTCAGATAGCCAGGTTTGAGCATCGTTTGTCCAATTATTAATATTTTTGAACAGTGGTTTATTGTCCCAATATTGCTTCATCGCTTCCTTGATATCTTCGGGCGCAGCGTAAATTAAACGATCTATGAAAGTATCGATTGCCTCCCCATAAACAGGAATAAACTTAATTGCATTTTTCACAAAATCAAATATTTGAGCGGTAAAATCAGGATCTTTTAGCGCATCTTTAGGACTATCGAGCTTGATAAACTTCTCTGCTAGCTCCCAACCTGATTTGATAACTTCAAAGACATCCAAGAATTTCGAGAAATTATCGAATATTTTTCCGATGTCGGCGCCATTTTTCAGTTTTTCCAAATCTTTTTTAAGCTCAGTAACATCTTCCCCAGCATTTTGCAAAGTCTCTATTTTTTTTTGTAAATCATTGTATTGGTCTACCTTGCCTTTAGCTAACTCAAATGGCAAATCTTTAATGGATTCGATGATATCACCCACTAAAAATTTGATAATAAAAACTCCTATATCAGCCCAATCATTTCCCGTACTATCCGAAGTATTGCGGTACTTAACATCGAGATTGATAGCACCTTTTGAGATGGAATCAAAATTTTTAAGAAGAACATCTTTCTGATGTTGTCCGGCAGGAGCCAAAAGATTGCCATGAAAATTCCAAATGCCATCAAAACCTCGAATATCTTTTTTATATTTGTCTTCGACTGTCCTGATTCCATTAAGATATACCACAGAAATTTTTCCAGACTCTTCAAGGCGTTGGTTCCAGACTGCATCGAAATCAAATTTTTTAGTAGTAGCCATGATAATTGTCCTCGCGTGGTAGATACAATGTGTTCTGAAAATTGACAAAGCGACTCTATCGACAAGCCCGATCGCACTTTCGTACTCTCTAGCTGTCGTATATCCGTCATTTACCCAAACTGAAGTCTCGCGAAGCGCGTGAAGCAAAGCTATCCCGTAGGGAATCGCACTTCAACTCTGTTGTCGCAATTACTGACTCAAATCGACTCAATAAATGCAACCGTGGCAATAGACTAAACCAACATCGGAAGAACCCCTTTCCCATATCCGTTGGGAATTTGGTTCGGATTTCGATCGGGAAGTTACGGGCGATGCGACTTTTGAATAACTCTCAACAAGTGCGATGAACTTCGTAATTTCCCTTCTGTATATCTATCAGGGTGAGCTCAGTGGTTTTATGCAAAACTCTCAAGTTTTTTTTGATAAAGTTTTGCAAACACTGGTGAAAGTACGGAACAACGGGTGTTTTCGGGATTTAAGGGCGATCGAACAACGCGCTTCGCCACATTCCGGCAGGGAATGAATTCCCCGCCTCATAGCCAAAGTCCTCTCAAAGAGGACTGGTAAATTCTTCAGTCGTCTTCAGACGACTTTCGCTTTGAGGCAGGGGTTTCAACCCCTGCCGGACTGCGGAATTACGAGATAGCCCGATTGCCCGATCGATCTGGTTGTGAACACCAAAGATCGATCGCCCCTCAAGCCTTTTTGTTCTTCCTATTTACTTATCGGGGTGAGATCGGTAGTTTTATGCAGAACTCTCAAGTTTTTTTGGTCGAGTTTGGCAAAGACTGGGTGAAAGTACGGAATAACGGTTGTTTTGGAGATTTAAGGGCGATCGGTGTTTTAAGTAGTTTTTATCTGTAGGGTGCGTCAGCTACGATTATTTTCGCTTTCTATCAAAAATCTCATCCCTGAGACACCTTGCCAACCAACGGTGCGTCAGAACTCGACTTTTTGTGGCGATCGAGAATCTCGCAACTGACGCACCCTACCACTTGCTTTACGGAGGAAATGGAGCTGATTTAGGATGAGTCCCAGCGTAGTAAACAAGCACTTTGCGTTGGTCTTCATCCGGTACATAAAATACTCGGTCTGAGCTGGTTACTTCATACTCCCATGCACCTTTGTAGAGTTTACCTTTTAAGGGAAAAACTCTCTTTGGTTTTCTCACCATTGGCGCATTACATAAATCCTGATAGCACCGACGAGTATTCTCAGGAGCGCGTAACATTAAGGCTTCCCAATCCCGGTTAACCCGTCGGTTTTTCGCTACTACTAACCAGGGCGATGCAGGTACTTGCGCGATAAGTTTGATTTCGTTTTCTTTAGCAGATGGCTTTGTTCGCGGTGCTGTCAGCGGTTCTTCAGGAGGCTCTACCAACTCTGAAAGCACAGGCGCTGGTGCGGTAATTTCGGCTTCGGCTTCAAGAGTTGCGGGTGATGGTGTCGGCTGTTCTTCAGGAGACACCGGGCTTTCCGAATCATCTGGAATTGGTTCAGAGTGCGTCATACCGAAGCCGATTCGGTAGTGTTTTCTGCGGTCGGTTTTGTCAGTAACACTTCTTCAATTTCATCGCTGAAAGCTGCTGCGAGTTCAGGACTAGAAATTGCGATCGCGCTTTCATGCCATTCATAAATCGTTGCCTCAATCCGATCCCAAGCCGCAGGTTCCGACTCCACAAGACGGTAATCTTTCTCCATTTCTGCGATCAATTCACTGAGTTCATCCTTGTCAAATTCTTTTAGCCACCCATAGGGATGTTCTGAACCAATCTGTTCTCCCAGACGCAACCGATAAGCAGCGGCTGTCACCTCAAAGACTTTCAGGGAAAGGGCGGCGGCCTTTACCAACAGCGCCATCTCGTCGCGGCGCAGCAAAGCAAAATGCTGGTCGTTACGAGTGATGGTGATAGGGTGATCCATCGCCAAATCCAGCACTCTACCTGGTTGCCGATTCAATTCGGTGGCGGTAATTAATTCATCGCCGTACACCAGGCGCGAAGATTCACTCAGCATAGCTTTTTCACCTCTATCAACATCGGAACGCTTTTCAAGTGGTATACGTATTATTATACGTACTTATCAAAGTTTTTCACTTTTTACAAAGCTTAACATCCTCTTCGTCCGCTCAAATCGACCGCACAGCAAGACTTTCAACCATCCGCTGCAAAAAACTTTCAGAATTTCGCATAAATTCCCCCAACTTACCCTGATAAGTAAATGTAGGAACAAAGTTGCGGCCGCACTGAACTATGAATGATGAGTACATCCCCTCCGAGGGGGAAGACCACCCATCCGAGAACCAAACCGATTCTGTTGAGGGTGAGGGAGAATCGAAATTATCCCACAGACAACTTCTATATCAAGAGCTCGATCGGCTTGTTAGCGAAATTTGCCAGCATCCTCCCGGTTTGAAGCGCAGCCGTTTGTTGCACCAGCTTCTGACTAAGATGAAAAACTCGGGCCTGATCTGGAAGGAAAATCTACCTTACTATGAAGATGCTTTGCAAGAACAGTGGGTATTTTTCTGTAGCAATTTGTGCGAATCCCGTACTGGAACTCAGTACGATCGCACTCGCAGCAATGTCATTACTTGGTTCAATTATTATTTCAAGCGGCGGCTGCAAAATTGGGCTTTGAAGGTAGATAGAGAAAATAACAGGAGAGACGATCGAGAACAAATTTCAGAAGACGGAACGCCGATCGATCGAATCGATATTTTACCCGATCGCGATCGAACTCACATTCGCGAAACAGCTCAGCTTTTTACAGAACTTCAAGCCTGGATTGATACCGATCCCGATCGGGTGTTGAGCAAACACGTTAGAGGGCGACCAGATATAACTTGTCAAGTTATATTAAAAGGTTTATCAGCGGGCAAAAGTTTCACTGTATTAGCAGCAGAACTTTCCTGCTCGTATTCTACCCTGTATGCCTTTCACCGAGTTCAATGTCGCCCTCACTTGCAAACATTTCGCGAAAATTACGAATCTTAATCATCAAAGGAGTTAACAATGGCACAAAGTAACAGTATCGGAAACCAATCCTTGCCAATGCCAATTACCCAAAAGGCAATTTGTTCGGCACGGCAGTTTGCTTCCGAACAGCGTCACCCGCACAAAAAAGAACAAGTTTATCTCAACACTTTGGCTGTGTTGGCCGTCCGCGATTACTTGGCGCTTTTAGATATTGAAACTGATTTAACTAACTGCGATAGCTGGAATCCAGTTGTTCGATTGTTGGAAAATGTGGCCGATCTATATATCAAAAATTTAGGAAAAATTGAATGCCGTCCGTTAATAAATTTGCCTAAACATGAAAAAAATAATCGCATCGATTCGCCGCAAAACCGATCGCATACTTGTCACGTTCCCCCGGAAGCAAGGGAGGAACGCATCGGTTATCTGGTAGTAGATATTGATGAAGATGAAAAGGAAGCAAGATTGCTGGGATTTTTCCCAACTGCGGATACCGGGGAATTAGTATTGAGCGAGTTGCATTCCCTGGATGACTTTTTGATCCACCTCGAACATATATCTGAATCTCAAGTCAATCTGCGTCAGTGGTTGGAGAATGTATTTACATCAAATTGGGAGTCTGTCGAATCAATCTTCAATCCGCAGCCTTCGACTTCCCCTGTGGAAATTGAAAACCCGGTTAAATCTAATTTAGGCAATTGGTTGAAGAATGTTGCAGAAAAAGGTTGGCAGAAAATTGAGCAAGGTAAAGAAAATTTAGAAAACCTAATTTTTCCTGAAGAAAACCCCAATTTTGCATTGCGAGGAGGTGGAAATTTGAGAAGAGAATCTGCCTTGCAGGGGCGTCAAAGCAGCATCAATATGTTTCCCGAAGCTGATGTGACGCGGGCTAAGTTGATTGACTTGGGAATGCGTTTGGGAAGGACGAGTGTTGCTTTGTTGGTTGCTGTTGCCGAAGAGGACGATCGCACTCTCAGAGTTCACGTCCAGTTGCATCCGGCGATCGGAGAACCTTACCTGCCAGTCAATATTAAACTGTCGTTAATATCAGACACCGGAGAAAATCTACACGAGGTAGAATCAACGGTTCAGAACTTGTGCATTTTGCTGAACGATTTTCACGTAGATCCAGACGAGAGCTTTAGTATTCGAGTAACTCTTGACGATTTAAGCATAACAGAAACTTTTGTGGTATGATTTTATCATTAACTTTACCCGTATCTAATTTATGAGCTTAAGAATTATCTTGGCTTTAGGGTTCGGCAGTTTAAAAGACGGCTTTCCTCACATCGTAGCGGAGATTAAACAAAGCGGAATAACAGTTTATAAATTTGAAGGAAGTTTGCCGCCAGCACCCGAAGTTGAGAAGCTGCACGCAAGGTGGAAAATGATTTGCGGTGCGGTGATATCTACCCGAACCGCTTCTGGGATTAAAATCAAGCAAACAGGAATAACAAATATTTCTGAAGACAACCCTGGTGCTATATATCGAGGTTTGAATGAAGCCATGAGCCGATGGCTGGCTAGTGAGGATTTTTACACGGGAATTGAGCGAAATCTGAGAAAAGAGCTTCGCGAAAGCGGCGGCTGCTCTGCATCCTTTGAAGTATTTATAGAAAGTAAGGATGCGGATATTTGGGAGTTGCCTTGGGATGCGTGGAAATTTCGCGAATATTACAGCAATTCTGAAATAATTCAAAGTACGTCCCAGTATAGAAAATTTCCCAAAAAGGCCACCTCAGCAGGAATGCCTCTGCCTTCCCGAGGTAGAATTTTATGCGTGTGGGGTAACAGCCAGGGAATTAATCTTAAACAAGATAAAAAAAGTATCAAAAAGTCGGTGGGCGATCGCTGTAAGAAGTTAAAATTTCTCAGACATCCAAAACCTGAAGAGTTGCGCGCGCATCTTGAGGATGAAAAAAACTGGCAAATTTTATATTACGGGGGACACAGCAACAGGAATGCTACCCACGGGTGGCTGCACATCAATCAGACGGATATCGACAATACTGTAACAGTAGACTATTTAAAAAAGGGCTTGGAAAAATCGATTTTTAAAGGCTTGGAGTTGCTAATTTTAAATTCGTGTTCCAGCCTGGGATTGGCAGCAGATTTAGTGGCTGGAGGTCTGCCTTTACCGTCAACTATCGTGATGCGCGCGCCCATACCAGATGCGATCGCTCACTATTTTGTCAAGTCTTTGTTCAGATATTTAGGCGAAGAAGATCCTTTGTTTTTAGCAGTGCGAAAAGCTAAGGATGATTTGCGCCGATGGGAGTCTGACTTTCCAGGCGCTAGCGCGATACCGGTGCTGTGTCAGCAGCCGACTTTTGAGGGATTGACTTTACCTTGGATTTTGGGCAAAAGGAAGTATACTTCGCGACCGCATAGCGCGAACCAAAATCCATCAATTATAAATAACTATGCTAATTTAAGCAGTAGTCTGTCTTTTTTGAGGATTTTTACCTTTTTTGACCGCTGGACATCGTTTTCTTTTATCTCTATTTTTATATCTAATTTGATGCACCGCTTCGGAATCGGTTTAGCTATTACCGCTAGCAGTTATATGTTAATAGGCCCGATACTTGCCCCAGTTGCCAATCAAATTGGCATGGCAAACCACCGTCATAATAAACCTTTAATCGCTAAAGCATACTACAGTTTAGCAACTTTAATTAACGTAAATTATGCAGAGCCTTACTATAATTTATCTATATTGTGCGATCAATTGAATGAGGATGAATGTGCGTCTAACGCTATGCAAAACGCAGTGTGGCGGGGACTTCCTGATGCTTACGCTCAAAGATCGCGATCGCTCTTGCTCGATAATAAACACGAAGAAGCTTTAAAAGCGATCGCCCTTTGTTTGGCAAACACTCAACACGACGGAGTAAAATCCGCTTGTTTTAAAAATCGGGGCTGGGTGCGGCTGGCACAAAAGCAATATGACGCTGCTGAAGCAGATTTAAGAATAGCAATAGGATTCAGAGGCAATAGCCCTGAAGCTCAATGCCTTTTAGCAGAGGTTCTCGAAATCAAAGGCAAGCCGCAAGCAGCCTTAGAAGCCTGGAATCAGGCGCTTAAATATTCAGATTACCGCGTACCGAAACAAGATGAATGTATGCGAATTGCTCAGCAACGTTTAGAAGCAAAAGGAAATATCAAGTGAAAATCAGGATTGCACTTTTTATAGCTTTAAGCTCGATCGCAACTACCGCACTAGCAGCCAGTAACAGAATATCCAACGGACTGATTATCCATAGTAGCGGGGAAGTTGCGATCGAGCGCCAAAACGGGCTAATTGTCCGCCCTACAAGCGGTACGCCGATTTATCCGGGAGACAAATTGCGGACAGCACAAAACGGACAACTGACGATCCAATGTGCAGATTTGGGGATAAAGTCGATCGCACCGGGTGAAAATCAATTGAATAGCTGTTTGTTAGCCACAGAAGAGTCGAAATCTGATTGCAGCCGCGACTTGATTAAATGTCCCGATCGCGGCGACGGTCAAATTGCTTGGAATAGCGCGCCAATTCCTTATATAATCAGTCCGCGGCGCACGAAATTGCTCGACAGCAAGCCAATTTTGCGGTGGAATCCGGTTGCTGGTGCGACTAGCTATAAGTTGAGCCTCCGCGAAAATGGAGCGAAATTAAACTGGGAAATGACTGTTAGCGGTACTGAGGCTGTGTATCCGGGAGAACCGGCGCTGAAACCGGGTGTTAGGTACCGATTGATTGTCGAGGCGAATACGGGTGCTTCTTCAGAAAGTGCTGTTGGGGAGGGGGATATCGAGTTTAGCTTGCTGGATGAGACTGAGGTGGAAAGGGTGAAAAGTGAGGTTGGGGCGATCGACAAACAAGTAGCTAACGAAAACGCCAAAAAATTAGCAATTTCTAGCGTTTATCTTAACACAAACTTGATTGCCGAAGCAAGAGAAATTTTAGAAACTTTACAAGAAACAGGCGTGGAAACACCGCCCATTTATCGCACGTTGGGCGATTTGTATCTGGAAAAGCTACAACTGGTTCCCCAGGCTGAAGTCTACTATTCCAAGGTGATTAATACGGCGAAACCTGACGATATTGAGGAGTTGACAGCCGCTAGATACGGATTGGGGCAAGTTCATTCAGCGATGAGAAATAATCTAGAAGCTGTGAAATATTTGCGAATGGCAAAAGATGGATATACAACTTTGGGAGATTTGCCAATGGCGGAAAAGATTGATAAACAATTGCGGGATTTGCAAAGGAGGGAACAGAGGAAATAGTAACGGGTTGTAACGTTAATTTCGGCAGGGCTTGTGTCGTTAATTCCGGCGGGGCTTGTGTCGTTAATTCCGGCGGGGCTTGTGTCGTTAATTCTGGCAGGATTTGTGACGTTAATTCTAGCAGGATTTGTGACGTTAATTCCGGCAGGGAATGAATTCCCTGCCTCAAAGCAAAAGTCCACTGAAGTGGACTGATACCATAGTCTTGGACACACAGCAGCGTAATTCTGTCATTCTGAGTGAAACGAAGAATCTCAGACTTTTGCCACACCATTACCATGCGTCCAAGACTGTATCAAACTTTTTTTTCTACAGTCCTCATAGCGAGGACTTTCGCTATTAGCCAGGGAATTCATTCCCTGGCGGACCTGGGGACTGTCAGAGGGCGCTGGCGGACTTTCGCAATTATCAGAGTGAAATCGATATCATCTACTAACAAAACCATGAAATCAACACACAAAAAACCCCGCTTTTTCCTAACATTCCTCTCCTTCACCGCCTTAACAATGTGGGAAATAGGACTTTTCGCCCCATCCCAAATAGCCACAGCCCAAATTACCCCCGCAACCGACGGCACGAATACTCAAATTACTCCCAGCGGCAACCAATTCAACATCAACGGCGGCCAACAATCCAGCGACGGTGCAAATCTATTTCACAGTTTCCAAGAATTTGGTTTAACTCAAGGGCAAACTGCCAATTTTATATCAAATCCTAATATCCGCAATATTTTAGGGCGAGTTGTCGGCGGCGATGCTTCGTTGATTAACGGATTAATTCAAATAACGGGCGGCAATTCCAATTTATTTTTAATGAATCCGGCGGGGATTGTTTTCGGAACAAATGCCAGTTTGAACGTGCCTGCTGCTTTCACTGCGACTACTGCGACGGGCATCGGTTTTGGCAATAACTGGTTTAGTGCGGCTGGTACTAATAATTATACTCAATTAGTCGGAAATCCTAATAGTTTTGCTTTTACAAATACACAACCGGGAGGAATTATCAATTTAGGCAACTTGGCAGTGGGACAAGGGCAAAATTTAAGTTTATTGGGCGGCACGGTTTTGAGTACGGGACAAGTTTCTGCACCGGGAGGAAATATTACTGTTGCGGCGGTTCCCGGCGAGAGTTTAGTCAGAATTAGTCAACCGGGAAATCTGTTGAGTTTGGAGATTCAGCCGCAATCTGTCGCGGGGAGTTTGCCTCAAAATTGGGTGTTGCCAGTTGCATCTTTGCCGCAGTTGTTGACTGGTGGCGGGGGAAGTGCAACGGGGGTGACAATCAACGCTGGAGGGCAAATAGAATTAACGGGTTCTGGTTTGCAGGTAGAGAATGGAGATGTCGCTGCTAAAGGAGTAAGTGCGGAGAATGCAACGCTGTCAGCTAATCGCAATTTGACATTAGTTGAAAGTCAGTTGCGTACAACTGGCGATTTGAATTTGCTGGCTAACAATACAGTGCGGGTGCGCGATAGTGTGGCAAATCCGTTTGTGGCGAATGCTGGCGGAAATCTCTACATTCAGGGAAATCAAAGTATCGATATTTTGGCGCTGAACCATCTTTCGCAAACGCCTTTTGTCAGCGGTGGAAATCTGACTTTAGTGAGTGATGGCATCATATCTACAGATGCTCGCTTTCGCAGTGGCAATAACACATCGATTGTTGATTTATCTGGTAAACCTGCGAATTTTATTAGTCTGTACGATCCAATATTTACGCAGCCTAATTACTATCTCGTTGGCGGATATACGGGGGCATCCCTCAAGGTAGATACGACTTCAGGTACTGGAAGTATTACTATTAATGGAGATATCAATATTACAAGTGCCGATGCAACTTATGCTGGTGCTTCTTCGGGTACAGATGAATTTATTTTGGGCAATTCGCGCTCGGTAATTTTGCGATCGGGTGGCAACATTCAAACAGGAAAAATTGATACGTTTCCCGATCCTAATTTGTTCCCAAGAACTGGTCAAACTGGCCCTATAACTTTGCAAGCTGCAGGCAACATTCAAACAGGAAACATTAACGCAGATAATTTTGGGGGCGATGCTGCTTCTATATCTTTGACTGCAGGAGGAAATATTTCAACAGGATCACTTCGTGCTATAGCCACCGCTGTGAATGGCAAGGGCGGTGATATTACTGTTAATGCAGGTGGCAGCTTTACTCTTACAGGAAATATAGCTTCTTTCGCACCTAGCGGAGCGGGTGACATTACTCTCAAAGCAAAAAACGATATTACTTTAGACTGTACCTCCTCTAACAATTGCATAGAGAGTTTTGCAGGAGGAGTTCCTAACGTAATACCTACTGGCAGTAGTGGTAATGTTACCATCATCAGCGAACAGGGAGCTATTATTTTTCCTCCAAGCGGAGTACATATAACCACTGGAAATAGCGCTTTATCCAGCATTCCTGGTTCTGTAACGTTACAGGCAAATGGTAACATTAACGTAGGTTATATAGGTGCAGATAGTCTAGATGAATCTACCGCAGATGGTGCAAATATTAATATTACAAGCGTAAACGGAAATATCCAGCTTGGCGACCTCACTAATACTTCAGACAGCGGTAAGAAGGGCGGTAATATTACTATCTCTACCAGTGGAAATATTATAACAGCTAACGTATTAAACTATGGTAAATTGCAAGGCGGTAGCGTTAATTTTACTAGCACGAAGGGCAGCATCACTACAGGAAAAATAAATGCAACCAGCTCTCAGGACTCAGGAAATGATACAATTTTTCTACCGGAAAATGGTGGATCAATTACTTTGAGTGCCGATCGCAATATTACGACTGGCAATCTCAATGTAACGGCGAATCAAAACGGCGGCCAGATCGCACTTACGAGCACTGCCGGTTCCATAAATACCGGAACGATCGATGTTAAGGGCGATCGCGCTGCAGGAAATATTACCATTCAAGCCATCACGGGCATCACAACACCGACAACAGGAACCGCGATCGCGGGTGATTCTGCTAAGGGCAATGGCAGCAATGTTACTTTATCTACTGCCAGCGGTGACATTAATATAGGCGATGTATTAGTATCGGGAATACAGGGTGGAAATCTTAAATTTACTAATAGCAATGGCAATATTACTACAGGTCAGTTATTGACAAGTTATGACGGTTCATCTCCCGATCTTAAAACTAATATAGGCGGCAATGTTAATCTAAATGCTGGGGGAAATATTACTACCAGCGACATCCGGGCGATCGGCAATCAAGACGGCGGCTCAATCACGTTTAAAAGCGGCGGATCGATCGACACTACCGCCGGAATCATAAATGCGATCGGCGGTAACAGCGGGGGCAATATTTCCCTCGAAGCTGGAACCAACATCAGTACGGCAGGAATTGGTAGCGCCCTATTATTAAGCGGGTTCAATGCCAATAGCGGCAATCTTCGCATTCAAAGCGGCGGTAATATCGACACAACTGCCGGCCCAATTATTACCGCTGCGGCAAATGGTAAAGGCGGAGATATCACCATAAATGCTCAAGGAACTGTTTCAACCTCGGATATTAATTCCCGCACTTTCGCTCCCAGTATTACTGTGACTGGCGGCAATATTGATGTCAAGGCAAATGACTCTATTACTGCCAGTGGCAAGATCGAAACTAACCGCAATAACATTACTTTTAACGCTCCGGTGACATTAGGTAATAACCTGTCGGTCAAAATTTTAGAGACTGGCGATATTACTTTTAAATCTACTGTTGACGGGCCTTACAGTCTTACTGTTCAACCCGATGCCGGAAGTGTTGATTTTGGTGGTGCTGTTGGCAGCCTCAATCCCCTCAACAGCGTCAGTATTGAAGATGATATTCCCAAAAATTCCGCTGCAATTAACATTATTACTACCAATAATATTACCGCCAAAAATGTTACCTCACCAGCCGGAATTTCTTTGTATAGTGAGAACGGAGAAATCACCACAAAAAATCTCGATGCGACTTCTCCTAACAATGGCGGTAATATCATTTTGAGTGCTGGAACTAATATTACTGCGGGCGATATCAATACCTCGTCTGCTGGTAATGGCGGCAGTATCTTGCTCGACGCTACCGGAAGTATTAATGTTGGAAAAGTTGACTCTTCTGCTAAGGGGAATGCGGGCGATGTTATCGCGATTAACCGCAGCACGACCGGCAATATTGTTGTCAGTCAAATTGATGCTCAGAGTCAGGACACAGGTACGGGCGGAAATGTTTCGATTGTGACTGAAAGCTTTTTTCGATCGCTCAATTCCTTCACAGACAGAAACGGCATCAATGCTAGCATTTCTACGGCTGGAAGTCCTGGAGATAGCAGCGGCGGTACTATAATTATCCGCCACGGAGGCGCAGGATTAACGCCGTTTATCGTGGGTGATTCTGCCATAAATGGAACGGCGGGTGCACTTACTAGGGGCAATAGCGCTCCCATACAAACAATTTTGCCCGATCGCGAATATCGCTATACTCACACACAAGATCGCAATTTCGCGCAAAATCGCGATCGCATTCAAATTATTTCCGTACCGCCGCCAATAGTTGCACCCACACCCGCAGCTACTCCCACGCCCGCACCCACACCCGCAGCTACTCCCACACCTGCAGCTACTCCAACGCCCGCACCCACACCAGCAGATACTCCAACGCCCGCACCCACACCCGCAGCTACTCCCACGCCCGCACCCACACCAGCAGCGACTCCAACGCCCGCACCCACAGCCGCAGATACTCCAGCGCCTTCCCCAACACCGACTCCAGCGCCCGTAAGCACACCCTCACGGCAACTCCCACCGCGTTTAGCCGTCGCACCATCCCCAACACCCGAAACTTCGATCGCACCAACACCCGAAACTTCGATCGCACCTTTCCCAATTCCCCAAATATTTATCGAACCGGCCCCAATTCCCGAAACCTCGATCGCACCTTCCCCAACACCCGATCCGATACCTGGGTTTCCCCTCAACATCCGACTACCTGAATTGCCCGATTCATTCGTACTGCCACCCCGCGCGCGCCCCACACAGCCCTCGACGCCCACAACCCCAAACGCTGCTGCCCGCATAGCTTCTACACCTACCCTTCCCTCTGTTTCCCAAATCACCTCCTCCCTCGCCTCTCAACCTGCGATCGCCCCCCAACCTTCAAACGCGCCAACTCCAGCCCCCGCAGCCCCTCTTGCCTCCGTAACCCAGCCTGTAGCTCAAATTCAGCCAGCACCTGCAAGTGCGATCGTACCCGCGCCTGCAAGTGCGATCGTACCCGCGCCCGCTGTCAGCCCAAGCCAAACTCCCCAACGGCAGTTAGCTTTTTTAATTGGCGATTTATTGGGTGCTGAAACTTCTATTAGCCAAAATGCTGAAACGGGAAATACCGAATTAGATTGGAAGCGTAACAACGAAACAATTATCTCCCTAGAACTTCCTTACACCCCGTCAGTTAACACCATTGCCGGAGCCGAAGCAAATAACCCGATCTCCACACAGACATCTACTGACAATTTAACTGTTTCAGTCGCAGAAACTCCGCCGGAAATAATTGTTCAAACTCCTAGTTTACCGATTGCTAATTCTGAACCCTTTGATGTCAATCTTTCCGCTCTTTGGGAGAGAATAGCTGGAATAAATACAGCGCCAGTTCAAGATTCACCCACTATTACTCCAGCGCCCGCACCAATTCCCGCACCAACTCCAGCGCCGGCACCAACTCCAGCGCCCGCACCAATTCCCGCACCCGCCCCAACTCCCGCACCAACTCCCACTCCTCCTCCGATCGCAGAAAATCCCGTACCCGCAGATATCCCAAATCTTTTTCCCTCAGAAATTAGCCGATCGCTCGTCGAACAAACTTTAGACCAAGGCAATGCTAATGATGCTGTTGCTCTCATTGACCAACTCTTTGAACAAGACTACGAAAATTATTATGGGGAAAATTTTACGGATAAAAAAATCAACGTTCAATATCTAAGAGAAACTCTGAAAACAATTAAGGAGGAAACCGGGAAGCAAGCTGTAATTGTTTACGCGATCGTCCGTCTCGAAGAATTATCCCTAGTGTTAGTAGTTCCAGACGGCCCTCCGCTTCTCAGAAATATTCCTGTCACTAGCGAAGTTTTGCTGGAAAAAGTGACCGAATTTAATCGATACTTGGGTCAATCGAATGATTCGCAAAAGGAAGAATACTTGCCCATAGCTCAGCAACTTTACCAGTGGTTAATTGCGCCGATTAGTTCAAACTTAGAAGCATTAAATATAGATACCCTAGTGTTTTCCTTTGATGCCGGTTTGCGCCAACTACCGCTAGCAGGTTTGCACGACGGCAAGCAATTTCTGGTAGAAAAGTACAGTTTAGGCTCACTTCCTAGTGTCAGCCTGAGTAACACAAAGTATCAAAGCTTGCAAAACGCTCAAGTTTTAGCGATGGGTGCTTCCGAATTTCCCCACACTGATAAACTTCCTTTACCTGCGGTACCGATCGAATTATCTGCGATCGCCGGTACCAGAAGCGACAGGAAAAATCAAGCGGGATTGAGCAGAAATGAAAGTTTTCTCAATCCTGCTGCCGAATTGCCCTTGTGGCGGGGACGGTCTTTTCTCAACGAAAACTTTACCCTAAACAATCTCAGCAAACAGCGACAGCAACAGGCATTTGACATTGTTCACTTTGCTACTCACGCCAGCTTTCCGCAAAATAAAAATGGACGCAAGGAAGCTGAGATTCATTTGTGGAACCGTTCTTTGGCGCTGGATGAATTTAGGTTGGCGAAGTGGTACGATCGCCGACAAGTAGAGTTATTAGTGCTGAGTGCGTGCGAAACTGCGATCGGCGACAATACAGCAGAAATGGGATTTGCTGGACTGGCCGTCCGCAGCGGTGTAAAATCAGCTTTGGCGAGTTTGTGGAAAGTTAAGGATATCGCCACTTTGGGGTTGATGACCGAGTTTTACGGCAATTTGCGATCGGAAAACATTAAAGCTGAAGCCCTCAGAAAAGCACAACTGGCAATGATCCGCAAACAAATTGTAATAAAAGACGGTCAATTGCGGGGAACTCAAGGCGCGATCGACATTAATCAAGCCACACAAGCAGCAAATGCAGATTTATCTCACCCGAACTTTTGGGCAGGATTCACAATAATTGGCAGTCCTTGGTAATAGGCGATATCTGTAAGGAAACGGCACGGCACCGTGTCCGGTGCGATATCTGTAAGGCAACAACACGGCGACCTGTCCGGCGCGCAGAGTATCCCTGACAATCAAGCATCCAGGATACAAGCCGCCAGATTCATTCCTTCGCAGACTCAGGACGGAGAAATAACCAACCTGTATCCGATAAAGGAGCCGCCGAATCTATCCGTAGGGTCAATGCTTCAATTCTTTAATCTAAAATCTAAAATCTAAAATCGCGCAATCGATTGACGACTATCTTTTGATGTCATAAATTTGCTATGAATAGCAAAACTAAACACTAGCGGGGCAAAACCTGTGAGCAAGTTTGATAAAATATTCAATTCAGAAGACCGATCCGAAGCAAGCTTGACTTTAGAAGAATCTGTAGCGGCGGTAGCGCTTGTCGCAGCCGAAGCAAATTCCCCTGATACCGATGCTGACATATTAGAAAGCATACTTTGGGAATCGGAAATATTTGGTGAATACTCGGAAGATGATATGTCAGCAATGTTTCAAAAACTCGCCGATATAGTTGCCCAAGACGGTTTAGGAGCATTATTTAATACTGCTTGGGAATCGATCCCAGATGAGTTAGTTTTGGATACTTTTGCAATAACCGCAGCAATGTTTGTCGCAGATGGAGAAATATCTCAGAAGCACCAGGCTTTTCTTCAGAAATTTCAGCAAGCATTAGGTGTGGAAGACGAGGAAGCAGCAGAAATTATTGAGGATGTAACTGCTGCTTACTCGGAAGTAGAGGGCGAATATTCTGATTTGGATGGAGGATGGTACGTATCTCCTGAAGGCAATTTTAGCGTCCCCATTCCAGTTGACGAGCAACGAGGCGGTAAAATTGATGAGCAAGAAAGCTGTGTCGCATTTTCTGACGACTTTGGCGTTTTGCTGAAAATTGATTATTTCCCTGTTGCTGGTGAAGTGGAAGAAACAATCGAGTCGGTTGGCGAGGAAGCTTATCTCAAGTCTTTTCTCGACAATTTTGTTTCTCAGGCAATTCTTGCTAATGTTGCCAACTCTAAGTTACTTCACGCGGAATATTTAGAAGATGAAGAAGCTTATTTCGTTGTTTTAGATTTGCCTGCGGGTGCAACTATCAGCGTGCAAGAACACGATCGCCCTCTGACTCGGTGGGATGCTTACCGGGGACTTATGGCTTTTATTGCTGACGATTTTTGCTACACGGTAAGCTGTCAGCGAATTTATCACGAGGGGGATGAATTGGGTTCCCTGGAGTCTGAAGTTGAGGGAATTATGAACAAGATTTTTGAGTTTATTGAGACAATTGAATTCGGACCGATCGAATAAGCAGGAATTATTTAGGGGGGCTAAAAACCTGGTTTCTTTCTAAATGTTTCGCTGCTTAACTCTATATTTTCAGAGAAACCGGGTTTTTGCCAACCATTCTCGGGATATGACATCGTGTCCGGTCGATCGACCAAAATCAAACTGGTTGGTAGTCAGGACTTGAGTTTTCATTACTTGCCCGATCGCGCTTATTTTACCGCACTGCTAGATCTTAGAGGTTTTTTACCATAAAAGAGTGCGATCGAGAACAGGGTTTTTTGACCCGTGCTCGATCGCACTTCCAGATACATTCAGTCAACCACAGCCGAGAGACAGCAGCAATTAGCCGCCATTTTCGACTAATTAGTAGTCTGAGCTTCCACCAATCTTTGCTTGAGTTCTTCCAGAGCACTCGCCCAGCGCGGATCTGGCTGCACCGAGCCGGAATCAGCGCTCGACACCGTTGCTGCTGACTGATTGCGGCGAGACTTGTTGCTGTCACCCCGACGGCGATTGCTTTTGCTGGAACCGCCACCACCTTGGGTAGGGGGAGCCGAGCGCTGCTGTTGCTGGGGCACAGGTGCTGGCACTGACGACGACGCCGATGCCGACACCAACTGCGGTGACTGCGGCGACTGCTGCTGATCGTCTTCGCCCTTCTCAGATTTACCCTTAGAGCGGGGCAGTGCCTTCTCTATTTTCAGCGGGTTTTCTTTGAACATCAAGCCGTTATATTTCTCAATAACTTGGTCGGCTTGTTCGTCGGTTAGCACCGTCACAAAACCGAATCCTCTGCATTTACCAGTTTTGCGGTCTGTAATTACCTTGGTGGTAACAGATTCGCCCTCCGGTGCAAAAACTTCTTGCAATTCTTGGCGATCGAGTTCCTTCGGTAGATTGCCAACATAAAGACGAATAGACATGAAAAATTCCTCCCGACTTGGATTTTAATTAATTTGCTCGAACAGAATTACCTGAAGTCAACTGAATATTGACTTCAGCCAAACACCACATAACCCGAGAATTGGCGCATTCCTCCCACCAACCTTGACAGATCCCCCCACCTTTTAGAACAAAAAGATGATTTACTCTGATAAGGCCGGAACTTAACCGCCGATGCAGAGAGCTTTTCAATCTCAGGTTGTTGTGTAAACTTTTAGTCATCACTCAAATGTTTAGGCTATTGGCTATTCTGTATTACTTGCTTCCGGTTTTGATTCAGAATGTTTATAGCCAGCGCCGTCTAGAAATTTATGTCCAAGGATGTCAATTGCAAGCGATCGGAATGCCAGTATTTAGTTTAATACAGTGATGGATAAAATGGCTAACATTTTTTCAGCCAGTAATCTTACCTCGTTCCTAGTCTCGCTCCTAATGCTGAGAACTACTCACTTACCCGCTATCCCTTAAATCAGGCCCGGCAGAGTCCGAGCATTCTTTAAAGGTATCACAGCCTTGGTAACAGAGCTAGTTATTTAGGAAGATTTCAGTCTGAATTTAACGGTTACCACATCTGAATCACTTTTGAGAATTCATCCCGCACAGCAAAAATAGCGGTTGAAAAAAAACAGCCGACAAGCGGCTGGCTGTACTTGCTGTGTTGGGATGTTGACAATTTTTACGCAATGCCTTAAGAGATTTTAGCCAACTGAAGTTATTGCGCTTTTTGGTTCAATCGAATTCATGTAAACTAATGTAACAGAATGCTGGCAAAAAAGCAACTTTTCTTTACGAATGAACAAGCAACAAGAGTGTAGGGTGCTCACCGCGCACCGAGAAGATCGATCGCCCATCCCCCGTTTAACTCAAAACTCATCTGGGGCTGCGCGTTGTGCGCGATCGAGTGCGGCAATCTGATAACTATTCCTCATACCTGTAAAAAATGCAATTGTAGGCAACCTCGAAACCCTTATGCAGTAAGTCATTTCCCGTTATTCAATCTAAAATCCAAAATCTAAAATCCAAAATCGTCTTACCTTGGGCCCTGGATAATGATGTATGCGCCCCAAAAAGCAGCAGCAAAAGCCAAAACTGCAGACCAAATCGGATGTCCGCTGTCACTAACCCTCCCTCCTTGACTGCGGAGACTTTCGAGGTCGATCGCCACAGTAGCACCCCGGCGCAGCCAACCAGTCGCCACAACAGATTTTCCGATCAAATCGCTGGGGCGAGTCGGTTTGGGCCACAATGAGCCAATGCAGCCAAACCTCGAAACATAGTGCAACCTCACCAAACCCGTCGCCGTCTGCAAAATCAAATCTTGTCCCAGCCAATTATCTATACCCGATCGACCCAAAAGTTGCCCTTCCAGCCGCACCGGTTCAGCATCCAGCGGCAAACTCTCGGGATTTGACAAAATTTCCGGCAAACTCGGCGAAGCGGTTTCTCGGGGTATAATGTCCGGGAAGAAATAATTGATCCGCATCAAAGTACCGAGACAAAATCCGATCGGCAAACAGCCCCAAATAATCGATCTATCCCCCCAAAGCCAATCCAACTGCCAGATACTCGTCCTCGAAAAAATCCCCCCAATCAGCCAAAGCACCCCAACTATCGCCAAACTCATCGGAATCCCAAAAAACGGCGCACCCTGTAAAAATAATTTTGAGTCTTTAAATTCGAGTATTGACTTAAACAGAGACAATTTTCCTTTCTTGGGTGGTTCTGGCACTCCCGCGTCTGCCAAATCCAACTCAGTCTCCAGTTGCCAGAATTGAGCGTAAAGGGCCAACAGCTTCAAACGCTCTCCCAGCAAAGGATGCGCGCTGTTAACCGTCAACCAGTTGCGCTCCCGATTGCTGACATCCCACAGCAAAATCTGTTCCAGCGGCGCGTGTAATGCAGCAGAACCTAGGCTTACAGCTTGTCCGACGCCTACGGGTAACAATAGATCGAAACTTTCCAGGAAAAAGCTAGTTTGTTTTTGCTGTTCGATATTACCAGCAATGCCGATCGCAATTTTAGATAATGCCCGCGTCAAACCGTTAGGATTGCCCGTAATTTCCGCAGCAGTCCGATCGCTAAAATACACTCGTCGGCGCGACAGCCACAACATCGGCCAGCGCAACAACTTATAAATCCCGTAACTAATAGCAGAAATTGCAGCGGCCACAAATTTGACAGCAGAACGCAAAAACTCGATCGTCATTAAATCGCACAACCGTTCTTGCCAGTGCGCCACCTGCCAATAAATCAGGTAAGGAATTTGAATCACCAGCAGCGCCAGGGACATCGGCGCAAAATCCCAGTGAGAAATATGGCCCAACTCCCGCGCGAAAATAGCAGCAATTTCATCATCCGTCAACTGTTCCAACAGCCCGCGACTCACAGCAATCCGAGCAAAACGGGGCAAACAGCCGTAACTGAAAGCTACAGGAACATTCAGCGGCAAGAGTTTCAGCACCGGCACCGGCATATTTTGCTTGGTACAAAAGCTTCGCAGTACCCGGCTAGCTTCCTTGCTGTGCTTCGATAAAACTGACCCGCGCAGAGTTTCGATGCCGCAAAACAGTTTCAGCAGCGCGTCTGTCAGCCAGGGAGACGAGGCCAAAAGCAATCCAAAAACCATCTGAACAAACGGAGTCGGATCGCGGTAAAAAAGCTGAATCGGCGCGAAAATAGGCAGTCTAGTGAATATGTAAAGCTGAACCAACAGAGAATTAGTGTTTGTCAGCAGGAATTGCAGGACAAACCGGGCTAGGAAAAATAGGGCGATCGCACTTGCAACGGCTTCCACCCGAAACTCCAGCAACTTCAGCGGTTTGAGGGGGCGCGGGCTTTTCGCGCGCCCTGCTTGGCGCCAAGTGAGTTGGTAAGTATCTGGGCTGGCGACTCCGGGGATATCTGTTGGGGAACCGGAACTATTTTCGCTGCTAATTTCTGTATCGGGTGCGGTTTCTGTCGAGTTTTCCGGTTCGGAAGTCTGGCCGGTGGGGGGTGGAGGTGGCGGGGAAATATGTTGCGATTTCGGGTTTCCCGGCGCGGCAGTCGGCTCTAAAGGTAAAAATCCTGTTTTTTGATCTGCGGTCGGTCGTAGCGAAGCGGGGCGTAAGCCATCGCCCCCAATCGATGTTTTCGGCGATTTTGTTCCGGCATCAAAGGCGACAAAGCCTGTTTCGGGGGGAGTTTCTGCGGATTTTGGTTTATTTGTCGGTGGTTTTGGGGGGGGAGGGGGGGTTAATTCTGTTAAAGCGCGATCGGCCCAAGTTTTGACCTGAGAGTTGGGACTTTTGGCGAGGGAAGAGCACAGGGCGATCGCCTTTTTCAGATTGCCGGTTGCTTTGTACGCAGCCACCAACCCCATCTGCGCGCGGATTCCCGACGGCTGATTACCTGCGGTTTGGGTAACGGATTCTAAAAGGGCGATCGCGGTGGGGTAATCCTGCTGTTTCAAAGCTGCCAGCCCAGCCTCTAGAGACTGTTTTGCAGATGAACCCGATTGATTTGGATTAGGTGGAGATACCATGACAGTGCTGGCGATCGCGTCCTTTCTAAGATAGCTTGGCTGGTCGATCGATAGCTGTTCTAACACAGCTCTATTTCTCTGTCACCATTTGTTGCAACCTTTGCCGCAAGATACTTAAATAATTTCACTAAAATTATTTGTTTCTGAGATATTGCACTATCGCCACGATCCGGCAGGGGTTTAAACCCCTGCCTCAAAGCTAAAGTCCTCTAAAAGAGGACTGATGAATTATGCCAATTTGTGGTTAAATATTTCCTTGCTCTTTTAGTCCGCGAAGGCGGACTTTGTTTGTGTAGAAGCGATTTCAATCGCCGGGTTTCAATCGCCGCTTGAATCTAATTTTTGCTTATACTTAAATTAACACCTCACCCCTACATTTATGCCAATTGACGACGAAGATTTTGAAAGCGAATCTCTTAGCGACGATCGCAAACTCCAACTCTTCACAGACAGACACGAATTTACCCGCCGATTTGCCTTTTATTTAAACGAAGACCCGCCCCGCGAACAAATTTTGTATTTTTTCGGCGATGGAGGCAACGGCAAGTCATTGCTGCTCAAACACTTGCAGTTTCACTGCTGCAAAAGATTTCCCCCGGAAGTCTGGCAAAGATTGCGCCAAATTCCCGAAGCAAGGGCCGCCGAAATTGCCGAATTCGTCCGCAATGCAGAACCTAAAACCTATACTCCCATACCCTCCGTAACCCACGATTTCGGATTGATACCGATTAAAGAAGATAAACCGCAAGATAGATTTTATGGCTTGCTGATGCTGCGGCGGAATCTGGCAGAAGCAGCAAAGAGATATAAATTTAAGTTTCCCAATTATGATTTTGCTTGCTTTTGGTATTTGCTGAACAAAGGCGAGTCAAACGCAACTCTCAACCAACTTTTCCCCGATGATGTCATGGAATTGTTGACACCTGTAGTTGAAACTTTTGCAGAATTTCCGGTGGTGGCGCAAGCTGTAGCGGTGCTCAAAGGGTTAGATAAATTGGGCGGGATTAAGCGGGCGATGAAATTAATTCAAAATCGCCTCGGTGTCAGCGACGACAAGGCAGAGGAAATTCGCCGCAAAGATATTGATACTGAGTTAATCGACTGTTTGCCGAAATTGTTTGCAGGTGATTTGAATGCGGCAATGGCTGGGAAACACAAACCAGAACGCCTCGTCATGCTGTTCGATACTCACGAGAAATTGTGGGATGAAAAACGCACTTCTCAGGGAATAAATTTTTGGTATCAAGATGAGTGGTTTCGGCGGTTGCTGAGGGCACTGGATTTCAAATCGGGGATTGTGGTTGCGGTTGCGGGGCGAGATTGTCCTGTCACACAACTGCGGTGGCCGAATGCGTCGAAGTTTCCGATTCCCGAAGATTATATAGATGCACAATTGGTTTGGCATCTGTCTCCCGCCGATGCTAGGGATTACCTGCACAAAGTGGAGATTGACAAGGCTGATTTGGCTGATGCTGTGATTAGATATGCCAGCGTCAATCCTGATGATAGTTGGGATAATTTGCAGGTACATCCGTTTTATTTGGGTTTGTGCGCGGATGTGGTGCTTGCAGAAAGAAAGCGGGGAATTGAGTTGCTGTCGTCGGATTTTGCCCGGATTCCGAAGTTGGAAAATAAGACAGAGGAATTAACGGATAGGTTGCTGAGTTATGTAGATCGCGAAGTGCGATCGGCGGTGCATTCGCTGAGTGCTTGCCGCGCTTTTGATGAGGATTTGTATATGAAATTGGGAGCGGGTTGTCACTTCCAGGCAAGTAGTGCAAATTTTGAGATTTTGACGAGTTTTTCCTTTGTGTGGAAGGAGCCGCCGCGGGGTGAAAAGTGGTATCGAATTCACGATTTATTGCGGCGCTTGGATGCGGATAGGGATAATCAGAAAACTCGCAGGGCTCATGAAGTTTTATACCATTTTTCTAAAGTTATGCTAGAGTTACCTGAAAAGTAAAGGAGAATATTAAAATGTCTGGGCGTC